>NZ_JBVVQE010000043.1:0-58435 GCF_055811435.1 Mesorhizobium sp. WSM4837 | reverse complement strand
TCATAAAGGTCATCGTGCATCTGCTGGACGAGTTCGTCGTCGGAAAGCTCGGAAAGGATGATCTCGTCGTCGGCCATTTTTAATCCAGCTCCTTGCCGCACAGATGCAATTGCGGGGCCTCAAATATCACGTCAATACCTAACCCGCTACAGGCCAGCGTCCATAGCTGATTTGCGACTTCCCGCAAAAGGAAAGCGACTGCAGATCTATTGGAATTCTTGTCGATTTTGCGACAGGCGTTGGCGCTGGCGGGCCGTTTCGAATAGGGTGCATGACTACGATCCGGCCAGAAGCCGCGATATGCGGCAATAATAATTGTGCCAGAACAAAAGCCAGGGAAGAACGATCATGAGTGAGAACGCGCCGGTCGATCAGGAAGCGTCAAACGCGCGGCGCGGACGCGCCGCCAGTGGTGGTGCCGCTGCCCGACGGGCGGCGCGCTCGGGTGGCGGCCCCGGCACCCAACTCACCTACATCAAGCGCAAGATCAACGTCTATGAGGTGCTGGACGAGGAAGGGCTGACGCTGATCGAGAAGAACACCGACACGGTGCTCGAAGAGATCGGCATCATCTTTCGCGACGACGCCGAGGCGCTGCAGCTGTGGAAAGAGGCCGGCGCCGACGTCAAAGGCGAGCGCGTGCACTTTCCCAAGGGGCTCTGCCGCTCACTTCTGAAGACGGCGCCGTCCGTCTATACCCAGCATGCCCGCAATGCCGAACGTTCGGTGCAGATCGGCGGCAACGCCACGGTCTTCGCACCGGTCTACGGCCCGCCCTTCGTGCGCGACCTCGACGGCGTCAGGCGCTATGCGACGATCGAGGATTTCCGGAATTTCGTGAAGCTCGCCTATATGGCACCGTCGATCCACCATTCGGGCGGCACGGTGTGCGAGCCGGTCGACGTGCCTGTCAACAAGCGCCATCTCGACATGATCTACAGCCACATCAAATATTCGGACAAGCCGTTCATGGGCTCGGTCACCGCGCCGGAGCGCGCCGAAGACACGGTGGCGATGGCCAAGATCGTGTTCGGCGACGATTTCGTCGAGAACAACACGGTGCTGACCAGCCTGATCAACGCCAATTCGCCGATGGTGTTCGACGAGACCATGCTGGGGGCGCTGAAAGTCTATTCGCGCCACAACCAGGCCTGTATCGTCACGCCGTTCATCCTCGCCGGCGCGATGAGCCCGGTGACGGTCGCCGGCACGCTGACCCAGGTCCTGGCCGAAGTGCTGGCTGGCGCGTCGTTCACGCAGCTGATCCGGCCGGGCGCACCGGTGCTGTTCGGCACCTTCGCCTCGTCGATCTCGATGCAGTCGGGCGCGCCGACCTTCGGCACGCCGGAGCCGTCACTGGTTTCCTATGGCGCAGCGCAGCTCGCGCGCCGGCTTGGCCTGCCGTTCCGCACCGGCGGCTCGCTCTGCGCCTCGAAAATCCCGGACGCGCAGGCCGCCTATGAGAGCGCCAACACGCTGAACTCGACGATCCTCGCCGGCACCAATTTCGTGCTGCATTCGGCCGGCTGGCTCGAGGGCGGGCTCGCTTCCTGCTACGAAAAATTCATGATGGACATCGACCAGCTCGGCATGACCCAGAAGTTCTCCGAAGGCGTCGACCTGTCGGAGAACGGCCAAGCGATGGATGCCATCCGCCAGGTCGGCCCGGGCAGCCACTATCTCGGCTGTGACCACACCCAGGCCAATTTCCAGACGGCATTCTACCGTTCCAGCATCGCCGACAACAATTCCTACGAGCAGTGGCTGGCCGAAGGCGAAAAGTCGGCACCGCAGCGCGCCAACGAACTCGCTCGCCGCTGGCTGGAAAGCTACGAGGCGCCGCATCTCGATCAGGGCATCGACGATGGGCTGAAGGACTTCATCGCCAGCAAGAAGGCGTCGATGGCCGACGCCTTCACCTGAAAGGAGCCCGAGTCAGGCGGGGCTAAAGTCGCCAACATCATCCACAAGGAAGTCTGGCGGAGCGCCTTCTCCGAGCCGGACAGCAAGGGATGATCCTTGAGCGCAGCATGGTCGAAGATATAGCGGCGGCGCTTTCCGCCCACGGCCTCATCCTGCGCGGCGGCTTCAATTTTGCAGGCGGTGAGGAAACACCCTCCGGTCTCTCCGGCGCTGCCGCCAGATCCGTCCTGCTGGTGGGGCAGGCGGGCGCCGCGCCGTGGCCGCATTTTCTGCGCTGGCGGGAAGGCCAATCGCAAACTGTTGCGGATCCGCTCGATGCATGGTCGCGCGAAGTGATCGGCGCAGTGGCGAAGAAATTCGGCGCGCGCGCCGTGTCGCCGTCCGACACGCCTTATCTGCCGTTCCAGCAATGGGCGATGCAGGCGGAGGGTCTGAAACCGTCGCCGCTCGGCATCCTCATGCATCCGCAATACGGGCTGTGGCACGCCTATCGCGGCGCGCTGCTGTTCGAGGACGAGATTGCGTTTGGGGAAACTCGCGAAGTGGTTCACCTTTGCGATGCATGTGTCGACAAACCCTGCCTGAAATCCTGTCCGGTCGATGCCTATTCTGCGGATGGTTTTGCGCACAAGGCCTGTCTGGCGCATGTGCGTGGGCACAACGGCGCGCCGTGCCGAACCGGCGGCTGTCTCGACCGCAATGCCTGTCCCGACGGCGCGGCCTATCGCTATCCGCCACAGGTTCAAGCCTTCCACATGGCGGCGTTCGCGGGCCTGTAGCATCGCCGAATGCCGAACGAAACTTGAACACCGTAATTGCGACCGCCCTGCAAAAAATCTTTCCATCATCCCAAGGAATCGCCACTAGCCTTCGTCCAACAGGAAGATGATGGCGATGATGCTGGATGAAAGCGAAGCCTCCGACGCCGAACTGATCGGGCGTGCGCAGGGCGGAGACAGGGGGGCTTTCGGCACATTGCTCGAAAGGCACTATGACTTCGTCTATCGCGCCGCCTATCGCTGGTGCGGGAAAAAGGCCGACGCGGAGGATATAGCCCAGGAAGTCTGCGTCCGGCTCGGCCGGGCGATCCGCGATTATCATGGCAGCGGCGCCTTCACCACCTGGCTCTACGCCATGACGCTGAATGCGGCACGCGACATGATGCGCAAGACCGCCCGCGAGGCAATCAAGACCGAAGCCTACGGGGCTTACGAGCTGATCTCGGGAGAGGCCCCGGCCGAGCCCGAAGATCCAGCCGAGGCGCTTTGGGCGGCGGTGCGGATGCTGCCGGACAAGCAGCGCGACGCGGTGCTGCTCGTCTATGGCGAAGGGCTGAGCCACGCACTCGCTTCCGAGGCGATGGGCATCTCGGAGACGACGGTTTCCTGGCACATCCATGAAGCGAAGAAACGGTTGAAGGCGTTGATGCTTTCAGCCGGGGAAGTGTGATCATGGTCGACGACAACGAACTCACCAGGCTGCGCGACATCGCAGCACCGGCACCCGGTACCGCGGCGAAGGCGCGTGCCTTCGAGGCCGCCATGCGGGCTTACGACCTGGACGAAAAAACTTCACCTGCCGCCCAAGGAACGGCGAAAGGGCTTCGTCTCACAGAGCGAGCACAAAAGCTCTGGAGCGAAATCATGCAAAAGAAACTCTTCGCCACCCCGGCCATTGCCGGGCTCGTCGCCCTGCCGATCGCCGGATACGCCACGATCTATATGCTGCAGGAGCAGCCGTTCTATTCCGGTGGGGACGAGAAGATCGCTGAAACGCTGGCCGATAAACCAGCGGCCAAAGCGCCGGGGGCGGGGGGGGGGGGGGCGCGCGCCGCGGGCGGGAAGAGGGGGTGAAACCAGAACCCCCCCCCCCACCCCCGCCCCCCCCCCCCCCCCCCCGGGGGGGGGGGGGGGCGCGCCGCCCCCCCCCCCCCCCCCGAGGCCGATAAGCGGATGAAAGCCGATGCCGACGCCGAAAACCGCGTCGCAGCCGAGGCGCTTGTCGCGCCGGCATCGCCGCCGAAGCCACAATCGGCTGCCGGCGGCCTGGCGCAGCAGGACTCTCTGGCCCGCAATGCGGCGCCCGAGCCGGCACCTGCGACGAAAGGCGAGTTCGCAAGGGATGGTGGAACTGCGCCGACTGGCAGAGTGATGATGTCCATGTCTCCTCCGAAAGCCGACGGAGCCACGCAGGCTGGCCGCATGCCAGGCGCCGAATCCAAGCTGATGGTACAGCCGCAGGCCATGCCGGCCGACCAGATGCTGCCGGAGCAAAACCGCGACCGCATCGAGGATTTCAAGAGCAATCCGGTGCGTGCAGCACTTGAGGACCCGGTCTCGACCTTCTCGATCGATGTCGACACGGCCTCCTATTCCTTCGTGCGGCGTTCGCTCAGGGACGGTGTCGTGCCGCAGGCCGACACGGTCCGCGTCGAGGAGATGATCAACTACTTCCCCTATGACTGGAAAGGACCGGACGTTGCCTCGACGCCGTTCAACTCGACGGTCAGCGTCATGCCGACGCCGTGGAACGAGCACACCAGGCTGATGCATGTCGCCATCAAGGGTTTCGACGCCAAGCCGGCCGAGCAGCCCAAGGCCAATCTGGTCTTCCTGATCGACGTATCGGGCTCGATGAACGAGCAGGACAAGCTGCCGCTCCTGCAGTCCGCCTTCCGGCTTCTGGTCAATAAATTGAAGCCCGAGGACACCGTCTCGATCGTCACCTATGCGGGCGATGCCGGCACTGTCCTGGAGCCGACGAAGGTTTCGGAGAAGGACAAGATCCTCAATGCCATCGACACGTTGGCGCCCGGCGGCAGCACGGCCGGCGAGGCGGGTATCAGGCAAGCCTATCGGCTGGCGCAGAAATCCTTTGTCAACGACGGCATCAATCGCGTGATGCTCGCGACGGACGGCGACTTCAATGTCGGCCAGACCGACGATGACGATCTGAAGCGGTTGATCGAAAAGGAGCGCAAGACCGGGGTGTTCCTGTCGGTGTTCGGTTTCGGCCGCGGCAACCTGGACGATCAGATAATGCAGACCATCGCCCAGAACGGCAACGGCACCGCCGCCTATATCGACACTTTGGCCGAGGCCGAGAAGGTGCTGGTCGAGGATGCGTCCTCGACATTGTTCACCATCGCCAAGGACGTGAAGATCCAGGTCGAGTTCAACCCGCAAAAAGTCTCGGAATACCGGCTGATCGGCTACGAGACCCGGGCCTTGAACCGCGAGGATTTCAACAATGACCGCGTCGATGCCGGCGAGATCGGTTCGGGGCATTCGGTTACCGCGATCTACGAGATCAGGCCGAAGGACAGTGGCGGGGAGAAGATCGATCCGCTGCGCTACGGCCAGGCTGCAGTGAACAATGGCGGCGTCGCCAATGCCGACGAATATGCCTTCGTCAAGATCCGCTACAAGTTGCCGAACGAGGATGCCTCGAAGCTGATCACCACGCCGGTGACATCGGCCAACGAAGTGGCTGGTTTCGACCAGGCCAGCATCGACCAGCGATTCTCCGTTGCCGTCGCAGCTTTTGGCCAGAAGCTGCGCGACGAGGATGCGACCGCGAAGTTCGGCTACGACAAGATCATCGAGATTGCCACTGCCGCCCGTGGAGCCGACCCGTTCGGGTACCGGTCCGAGTTCCTCTCGCTGGTGCGCCTTGCCTCGGCGCTCGGCGGTAACCGGTAGTGGGTGTGACGGCCGGTTTTCCTCAGATGGGATCGTTCTGATACGGAAAACCACCGATGGGCGGTGAGGCAGGCCGGCAGGGAAAACCTTGCCGGCCTTTTCAATTGCGTCAGGCGCGGCTGCGCCGGCGCTCGCGGCGGGCTTCGCTGGTCTCGACGGTGTTGACCGTCGCCTGCTTGTTGCGCATCGGGCCGATGCGCTCGACAATTTTTTCGACGGTAGGGCGATCCGACCTTGTGTGCGCATCGAGTGCCTTGCGCATGGCGGCGAGGTGGGCGAACGAGGTGCCGCAGCAACCGCCGACGATCTTTGCGCCGGCATCGACGGCCAGCCTGACATAGTCGGCCATCAGCTCGGGCGTGCCGGAATAGTGGATTTCGGCGCCCCGAAATTCCGGAATGCCGCAATTGCCCTTGACGATCACCGTCGCCTCCGGCTTCGCCTCGGTCATGTCGAGCAGTGAAGCGAGGATGTCGGAGGCGCCGACGCCGCAATTGGCGCCGACACCGAGCGGCGCCTGCGACAAGCCATCGGTGACGCCGTGGATGTCCTTCGGCAACAGCCCCATCATGGTGCGGCCGGCGGTGTCGAAGGAGCCGGTATAGGTATAGGGCAGGCCGACGCGGATCGCGGCTTCGGCTGCGGCACGGATTTCGTCCGGCGCCGACATGGTCTCGATCCAGGCGACTTCGGCGCCGCCGGCCTTCAGGCCCTCTATCTGTTCGGCAAAGGCGTCGACCGCCTCGTCATAGGTCATGGCGCCGAGCGGCACCAGCAGCTCGCCGGTCGGGCCGACCGAGCCGGCGACGATGACCTTGCGGCCGGCCTTATCGGCGACAGCGCGGGCGATCTCGGCGGCGCGCTTGTTCAGCGCGTAAACCCGGTCCTGCGCATGGTGCAGCTTCAGCCGGTGGCGGGTGCCGCCGAAGGAGTTGGTCAGGATGATGTCGGCGCCGGCATCGACGAAGTTCTGGTGCAGACTGGTGATGGTGTCCGGCGCCGTCTCGTTCAGCAACTCTGGAGCCTCGCCGGCCTCCAGCCCCATGGCGAACAGATTGGTGCCGGTGGCGCCATCGGCGAGCAGAACGCCCTTTTCGGCAAGCAAAGCGTCGATTGGATTGGTCATTGGAAATCACGCCTTCCGGGATTCGTTGTCGGGATATAAAGAAATCTTTATATGACGTCAATGTCGGTGCAGGAAGCAAGCCGTCAAAATCGCATTTCCGCCAGCCTTTGGGTGAAGCTGGCTGCTTCGTGCGCATTGATGTCGGCGGCGCGGATCAGATTGTCGAAATGGCTGGTCAGCTTGCGGACCGGCTGGGTCGCGTTCAGCACCAGATACATGTCGCCGACATAGATGGCGGCGCGATAAGGCCCGAAGATGGTGTAGGGGATCGAATAACGCATCCGTCCGTCATAGAGAAACAGGCGGAAGGTGGGATAAAGGTCGTCGAGCAGCGTCGCCATATGAAGAAGCTGCTGGTGGCGGGCGGCCTCAGGGAAACGGTCCCAGACGCCCAGGCCGCGCGCAAAGATCTCCAGCGTATGGCGCGGCATGCAGACTTCCATGTCGGTTTCCGGCCGCCGGTTGTAGTCGATGCGGTACTGCGTCTCGCCGGCCTGGGCCTCACGGCTCTTGTTGGCGATACCGGCCTCGTAGTCGACGAGCGCTTCGGTGCGCAGAAGATCGGGAATGCCGGCCGGCACGTAACGGATTTTCGTGCCCGCGGCCTCGGCATGCCATCTGGCCAGCAGCGTGCGGTCGAAGCCGTCAGGCGCTTCCTCGATCTCCAGGCTCTCGCGGATTTCACCGGTGAGGCCTTCGTCCTGGCTGAGGCCGAGCAGCCAGTCGAGCGACACTTTGAATTCGGCGGCGATGTTGAGCAGCGTTTCGGCGCGGGGAAGGCGTGTCGAGGCGCCGGACAGCAGCTGCGAAAGCGCCGAACGGTCGATGCCCACCGCAGTCGCGAAAGCGGACTGGTTCAGATCGGATCGTGTCAGGAGCATTTTCAGGCGCTCCCGAAAGACCGTCGACAGGTCGCGTTTGTCCATATCGTCATTCCAGCCATTGGGAGAAAAAAAATTCGCCGAACCCGCCGACCTGGCACTTTGGGCGTAAATGAATCCTCAAGCCTGTTTACAATAGATAACACATGCAGCTGAAAATTCGCAATCGCAACATTTTGTGCGCTTTGTCGCGTTGCAGCATCACGACGCTCCTGACACAATGCTGTCAGGAATCAAAACGGTTCCGGCGACTGGAAGGGCAGTGGTCGATCGATGACAAGCAGGAATAACAGACGGCGCAATGCACCGGCCATCGAATGGCCGACGGTCTTCCTCGCGTTTTTCTGCTACGGCACCTGGCTTGCAGCCGGCCTGTTCCTGTGGCCGTCCTATCCGCTGCTGGCGCTCGTCGTCCTGGCCTTGATGGCGGCGCTGCAATCCTCGCTGGCGCATGAAGTCCTGCACGGCCATCCGACCCGCAATGCGCACATCAACGAAGCTTTCGTCTTCCTGCCGATTGGTCTCGTCTGGCCGTTCCGGCGGTTCAAGACCATTCATCTGCGCCATCATGCCGACGAACGGCTGACCGATCCGCTTGACGATCCTGAAAGCTACTACCGGGCGCTGTGGCACCATGACGAATTGCCGCCGGCGATGAAGTTCGTGCTGAAGATCAACAACACCATGATCGGCCGGCTCATTCTCGGTCCGTGGCTGTCATGCATCGGCTTCTTCATCGACGATGCCAGGCAGGTGCTCGCCGGCGACAAGGTGATCCGCAAGGCATGGCTGCTGCACGCCATCGGCCTCGCCGTGGTGCTGCCGGTCGTGCAGTTCGGCTTCGGCATCCCGCTATGGCTCTACATCCTGGTGCCGGTGTGGCTGGGCCAGTCGCTGATCTCGATCCGCACCTTCGCCGAGCATCAGTGGTCGGAGCATCCGGAAGGCCGTACGGTGATCGTCGAACGTTCGCCGCTGTCGTTCCTGTTCCTCAACAACAATCTGCATTTCGTTCATCACAAGAGCCCGACGGTGGCCTGGTACCGGCTGCCGAAGCTGTTTCGCGAGCGCCGTGACGAGTGGCTGCGGATGAACAATGGCTATGCCTATCCGAACTATTTCGCGCTGCTCAAGGCATATGCCTTCAAGGCCAAGGAGCCGATCGTCCACCCGGTGCTGCGGCGCACGCCGGAACCGGGCCGGGCGTTCAAGCCGCGCGTCAGGGCGCGCAGCCTCAATGGGCTTGGCAGTGCGCCGGTACCGGCCGAGCCGCCGAAAGAATGAATTTTTGGGTATTGCCGGCAGCGATGCCCAGGTGCGCGTCAATGGCCTCGTCAATTTTTCTCAGCGTAACGATCAAAGTCCCGGCATGAGCGAGTTCGTTGCCGGCTTGCCGATGTACGACTGGTCTGAAATGCGGAGCGAGGTCGACGCCCAATGGGCGCGGCTGCGTGATGCCTTCCGGCAAAAAGGCATCGACGCGCCGCAGACCATCGCTCGCGCCAATGCCGATCTGCGGCCTGTGGAAGGCGGCATCCGCGACGCCGCCGGAAAGGTCATGGCGCCCGATCCGGCGACGCTGCCGCCGGACGAGTTGGATTTTTTCGGCCTCTGGCTGCATCCGGCGCTGCTGCTCGCTCAGACCTGCTGGGGTCCGATGGAACTCGGGCTGGCGACGCACGTTCAACTGATCGGCCAGCCGCGTTACGACGCGTTCGAGGGCGGGCAGGGTGAACTCTATTCGAGCGCGCTGGTGATGCGTGCTGGTGAAGCGCCAACGGTTGCCTCACCGTCCGATGGCAGCCCGCTCATCCCCCTCGATGTCCTGCGTGACAAGCATTTTACCTTCAACAGCCTCGATTCCATGTCGGGCATTATCGCGCCGACGCGTGACCTGGAGGCGCTGGGCGAAAGCCTGGACATCTTCTCCGAGCGCAGCGAAAGCGGTGGCCACCGCGCCTCGATCGTCGCCATTGCCGAGGGCAAGGCCGATGTCGCGGCGATCGACTGCCAGAGCTGGGCCAATGCGCGGCGCTTCGAGCCGGCAGCGGAAGCGGTCACGGTCGTCGGCTGGACAAGGCGGCGCAAGGGCCTGCCGTTCATCACTGCCAGAACGACACCGGAAACGGTCGTGGAGGCGCTGCGCGAGGCGGTCGCGGCGACCGCATAAAGACAATCAGCCGCCGAGCAGCCGCTCATCGAGCGGGTAGGTCGAAAGCTGCTCGTTGCCGGTTTCGGTGATCAGGATCTGCTCCTCGATCTTGACGCCCTCGCGCCCGCCAAGCCGGCCGATATAGCTCTCGACGCAAAGCACCATGCCCGACACAAGCACGCCGTCGGGGGTGTCTTCGGTCCAGTCGATTGCATGCGGCAGCGTCGGGTATTCGTCGGCCAGGCCGACGCCGTGATAGAGCACGCCGTAACGCGCCGGGAAACAATCTGCGGGCGGCACCGCCGAGCGTTCGACAAGATCGCGGAACGATGTGCCCGGCTGCATCAGGCCGATGTTGTGGGCGATCTGATCGGCGGCGATGCGAAACAGCTCGCGTTGCTCGTTGGACGGCTCGGTCTCGCCGCAGAGCCAGGTGCGCGACAGGTCGGCGCAGAAACCGTAAGGGCCGATCAAATCGGTATCGAAAGCGACGAGGTCGCCGGCTGCGATCGCTCGCGACGAGCATTCCTGGAACCAGGGATTGGTGCGCGGGCCGGATGTCAACAGCCGGGTTTCGACCCATTCGCCGCCACGCGCGATGTTGCCGCGGTGGAGTTCGGCCCACAGTTCGTTTTCGGAAATTCCTGGCCTCAATGCTGCTTCCATCTCGCCCATCGCCGCCTCGCAGGCGACGATCGACCGGCGCATGGCCAGGATTTCGTCGGGCGATTTGATCAGGCGTGCATTTTCCATCAGCGCTTCGCCATTGCCGATCGAGATGCCGAGGCGGGCGAGCTCTCCGACGCCCTCGGGATTGATGTGATCGACGGCGATGCGGCCGATACCGCCACCATGCTGCTTGACCAGATCGGCGATCCCGGCGGCCCAGCGGCGGACTTTTTGCTCGGTGAGCTCGCCGCTGTAGAGATAGATCCACGACACTGCCGGCCGAACCTCGTCGACGACGCCGGAGTGGTCGGAAAGGTGCTCGCAGGAAAAATAGTCGAACAGCACCACCGGACCTTCGGTGGCAACGAAACAATGTCTTGTCGGATTGTGTGCGATCCAGAGCTGCATGTTGGTCGAGTCGGTCGCATAGCGGATGTTGATCGGATCGTAGAGCAAGGCTCCCGCATAGCCGCGGCGCTTCAGCTCGGCGCGGATGCGGTCGAGCCGGTATTGGCGCATGGCGGGCAGGTCGGGAGCAGCAATGCCGGCGGCGTGCCACTCGGCTTCCGCCAGTGCGCCGTAGCCAAGCACATGCTGGTTGAGTTCAGCGGCCTTCTGCCGCGATTTCAGGCGCAACGCATCGATTGAGCCTGCTTCGTCTGGCTCGAACGGGGCGATCCTGCGATGACGACCGAACCGTCGCTCGACCCTCGGATCGCTCATTTTCCTATCCTCCCGATATCAATCGGCCGCGCAGGTCAGGCCCAAGGGCGGGCCGTTGGGTCCAATGCTTTCAGGCCCGCATCTTTTCGCCGCTCGGGTCGAAAGGCGGCTCGACATTGATGCGGACTGGTCGTCGGCTTCCGAGGATCTCGATCTCGAACAGTCCGGCGCTTTCGTCCGCGGCCAAGGCCGCTGGCACATAGCCTTGCGCCATCGATTTCTTGATATAATGGGCATAGCCGCCGGAGGTGACCCAGCCGACCACGCGCCAGTCGCCGTCGACGATGCCGCGCACGGCCGAAGCGCCTTCCGCGGCGCTCGAGCCGCGCACTTCCTCGCCGTCCGCGTCGAAGCGCGGCGCGCCATAGCCGTGCGGCTTCTCCACTGTGCCGTAATCCTTGCCGCCGACCTTGGCCCAGATTGGTTCGTCGCCCATGACGTCGGCGTCTGCGGCATCGACGATGAAGGAGACACGGCGCAGTTTTGGCCCTTCTGCCTGCTCCCTGGCTGCCGCGTCGCGTCCGATGAAGTCGTTCTTCTCCAGCTTAACGAAGCGGTCCATCGCCCCCTCGAACGGCCCGTAGATCGGGCGCAGTTCGCGGAACCAGGTCGGAAAATTCTTTTCCAGGCGCATCGAGAGCAGGGCGCGCATGCCGAAATCGACCAGGCCAAACTCTTCGCCGGCATCCTTGATCGCCTTGTAGACCAGACGCTGGTAGGCCGGCGCCATCCAGATCTCGTAACCGAGGTCACCGGTATAGGTAATGCGATTGACCATGCAGGGCGCGCCGCCGACCGCCATCTCGCGAAAATCCATGAAGCGGAAGGCCTTTGTCGAGATGTCGGCGTCAACCAGTTTCTGCAGGAGGTCGCGTGATTTCGGCCCGGCGATCGACAAGCCGACCAGCGTCTGGTCGAAGCGGTGAATGCGGACCTGTGACGCCCCTGGACCATCCTTCGGCAGGTGCTTCTCGAACCAGCGCATATGATACTTCTGCGCCGCCGACGAGCTCCAGATCATGAAGCGCTCTTCGCCCGCCTTGGCGATGGTGAAGTCGCCGATCAGCCTGCCGAAATCGTTCAGCATAGGGGTCAGCACAATGCGGCCGGTCTTCGGCATGCGGTTGGTCATCAGCCGGTTGAGGAAATCTTCCGATCCCGGCCCGGAGACTTCGTATTTGGCGAAATTGGCGATCTCGGTGACGCCGACCTTCTCGCGGGTGGCGCGCACTTCCTCGCCGATCGGCCCGAAATCGTTGGAGCGATGGAAGGAAACGATGTCCTTCGGCTCGGTGCCTTTCGGTGCGAACCAGAGCGGGGTTTCAAGGCCCCAGCTATCGCCCATGACGGCGTTGTTGGCCAGCATCGTGTCGTAAAGCGGGGTCGTCTGGGCCGGGCGTGCCGCAGGCAGTTCCTCGTTGGGAAAGCGGATGGAAAAACGGCGCGAATAGTTTTCGCGCACCTTGGCATTGGTATAGCGCAGCGTCGCCCATTCGCCGAAGCGCGCGACGTCCATGCCCCAGACGTCGAAGCCGGGATCGCCATGGACCATCCAGTTCGACAATGCCAACCCGACGCCGCCGCCTTGCGAGAAACCGGCCATCACGGCGCAGGCGCACCAGAAATTGGTCAGGCCCTGCACCGGGCCGACCAGCGGATTGCCGTCCAGCGCGAAGGTGAAGGGACCGTTGATGATCTGCTTGATGCCGGCCTTCTCGATGCCGGGAAAATGCTTGAAGCCGATTTCCAGCGACGGCGCGATGCGGTCGATGTCGGGCTGCAGCAGCTCATGGCCGAAATCCCACGGCGTGTTGACCGGAGACCACGGCTTGCAGGCTTTTTCATAGGTGCCGAGCAGGATGCCGTTGCGTTCCTGGCGGGTGTAGATCTCGCCCTTGAAGTCCATAACGCCGATCATCTCGCGGCCGGTCGACTTGTTGAATTCCTCGACCTCCGGCATCGGCTCGGTCAAAAGGTACATATGCTCCATGGCCAGCAGCGGCAGCTCGACGCCGACCATGCGGCCGATCTCGCGCGCCCACAGGCCGCCGCAGTTGACGACATGCTCGGCCTTGACTGTGCCTTGCTCGGTTACGACGTTCCAGGTGCCGTCGACCTCCTGCGTCAGCTCGACGACGCGGTTGCGCAGCACGATCTCGGCGCCGAGCTTCCTGGCGGCCTTGGCGTAGGCGTGGGTGGTGCCGGAAGGATCGAGATGGCCTTCGACCGGATCCCACATGGCGCCGACGAAATTGGTCTCGTCCATCAGCGGGAACATCGCCTTGGCCTCTGACGGCGTGATCAGCTCGGTGTCCATGCCGAGATAGCGGCCTTTGGCGTGGGCAAGGCGCAGGAAGTCCATGCGCTCGGGCGTGTCGGCCATCATCACGCCGCCGGTCAGGTGCAGCGAGCAGGACTGGCCTGAAAGCGCTTCGATCTCCCTGTAGAGCTGCACCGTATAGGCCTGCAGCTTGGCGACATTGGGATCGCCATTGAGCGTATGGAAGCCGCCCGCCGCATGCCAGGACGAACCGGAAGTGAGCTCCGAACGCTCGATCAGCATGATGTCGGTCCAGCCCGCCTTGGCCAGATGGTAAAGCACCGAGCAGCCGACGACGCCGCCACCGATGACAACCGCTTTTGCATGAGATTTCATGAAGATAGTTCCGTTTTTGAAGAGATTGAATCGAGTGGGCGGGGCGTGAAAGCAAAGCGAGGAAGGGCGCTGGCTGGAATAATCTCACGCCCTTCCTCTACCCCGTCGATCGGGGGAGAGGTGTCGAGCGGAGCTCGACGGAGTGGGAGTCGCCTGTTCATCAAATCAATACAGATGATCAAAAATCAGTCGGCGCGCCGCCTTCAGACCGACGTTTGTCGACGAAGGCGTCGAGCTCCTCGCGGATAGCCGGGTCCATGTAGGGCTCTTCATAGGAGGCCAGCCGCTCCTTCCACACCCGATTGGCTTTTTCGATAGCTGTCGGCGATCCGGCTTCCGCCCAGGTCTCGAAATTGCGCCAGTCGGAGATGACAGGCGAATAGAAGGCGGTCTTGTAGCGGTCCTGAGTATGCTGGGTGCCGAAGAAATGGCCGCCGGGACCGACATCGCGGATGGCGTCGATAGCCAGTGCTTCCTCCGAAAGGTCGAGCGGGGTCAAAAATTCGGCCACCATCTGCAGCAGATCGATGTCCAGGATGGTCTTCTCGTAGGAGCAGCGCAGGCCGCCTTCCAGCCAGCCGGCCGCATGCATCATCAGATTGCCGCCGCCCTGTATGGCGCCCCACAGCGAGAACACGCTTTCATAGGCGGCCTGTGCGTCGACCGTGTTGGCGGCGCAGGTGTTGGAAGTGCGGTAGGGAATGTTGTAGCGGCGGGCGAGCTGGCCGCCGACCAATTGCGCCTTCATGTATTCCGGCGTGCCGAAGGCCGGCGCGCCGGACTTCATGTCGACGTTGGAGGTGAAGCCGCCATAGCCGACGGGCGCGCCCTTGCGCACCATCTGGGCGAAGGCAATGCCGGACAGTGCCTCGGCATTCTGCTGCACCAGCGCACCGGCGATGGTCACCGGCGCCATGGCGCCCGACAGGGTGAACGGCGTCACGATGACGACCTGGCCCTTGCTCGACATCTGGATGATGCCTTCCATCATCGGCACGTCGAGCTTGAGCGGCGAATTGGTGTTGATGATGGTGAACACCGACGGCTGTTCGAGAAGCTGTTCGGCGCTGATGCCGCGCGCGATCCTGGTGATCTCGATGCCGTCGACATTGCGCTCCTTGCCGAGCGAATAGATGTGGAACACCTTGTCGGTCAGCACGCTCAGATCGCGGATGCATTCGAGGTGCCGGACGGACGGATGGATATCGATCGGCTCGACCGGATAGCCGCCGGTGCAGTTCAGGATGTTGTGCATCTGCGCAAGCTTGAGGAAGTTGCGGTAGTCCTGCTGGTTGCCGGGGCGGCGGCCGCGGTCGATGTCGGAACAATTGGGCGCCGACGCCATCATCGAGATGATCAGGTTGTCGCCGCCGAAGCGGACATTGTGCGCCGGATTGCGGGCATGGATGGTGAATTCCGACGGGCAGTGCGAAACCAGCTCGAGGATCATGTCGCTGTCGAAGCGCACCCGCTCACTGCCTTCGCGGACATCTGCGCCATGCGCCTTCATGATGCGCCTTGCCTCGTCGTGCAGCACGTCGACGCCGATTTCCCTGAGAACGCGCAGCGAGGCGAGGTGGATCGATTCCAGTTCGTCGTCGGAGACCAGCCTGGTCGGCGTCAGCGGGATTTTCAGCTGACGGAAAGGCGGCTGCTCGAATGCCGCCGCTGCGCCGGCGCGCTTGCCCGCGCGGCCGCCGCGACGGGCGCGGTCGTTTGTCAATGCCGGTTCGGCGGGATGAAGGGCGGCGGTCATGATAGTCCTCGTACGCTGCGACGGTGCGGCGGCATAATGGACCGACCGCCGTCCCGCCATTGCGGAGGCGGCGACCACTAGGACGAGGGAAGCGACATGGACGTTCGCCAGCCGGACGCACCAGGGCGAATCCAGATCTGTGCCCGAACTGTGAAACATGTCACGTTGCGATCACGTCATATTGAGCAAGTACATTGAATACAAACCGTCCTGAGGGAGACTATTTCCGTGTCGGATGTTGTTAGCGTGCGTGCAGCGACCAACAACGAAGTCGCTTTCATTGCCTGGGATATTGACGGAATGATCGACGGCTGTCTCGGCTTCGAGATCGTCCGCATCTATCCCGGCACCGGCGAGGAACGCTGTCTGGCTTCCTGGGTGCCTTTCCGGGGGCAACGCAACAAGGACTGGATTCCGCAGGATACCGGCGTCTGGCCGGTGCAGAAGACATTCTGGCGCGATCTTACGGTGCGGCGGCGCCGCGACAGCGTCGAAATCAGGCCGGATGGCGAATTGGTCGCCTACCGGGTGCGTCCGGTCGGCGACATGCGGCCCGGCCTCGATCCAGTGCCGGTGCGCCCCGAGAAAGCCTATACCGGAGCGGCTCGGCCGCTCGGCTATCTCGGACAAGGCGCCGTCAGCCCGACCATCTTCCTGGGATCGATGTTCGGCAAGGCGCGGCTCGCCTTCACCAACGGTGTGCTCTCGACGCAATGGCTGTCGCGCGCGCTGGAAGACGCCGGCATCAAGGTCGGGCAGCGTGACAAGATCAGGGCCGAGCTTCAGCGTCCCGGCAGCAAGATCCGCGCCTATCTTCATGGCGAGGTTCCGGATGTACTCACCAGCCTGATGAAACGGGCCAAGGCCGAGGGCGGCACTGTCAGGCTTGCCCTCTACGAGCTTGGCGATGACGAGTTGTGCGACGCGATCATCGACGGCAAGGATGTCGTCGACGTCATTCTTTCGAATTCGGGCAGGGATGAACAAACGAAGGCGTGGGACGCGGGCAACGCGCCCTTCAGAAAGCGGCTGCGCGACGCCGGCGTCGTGCTGACCGATCGTCTGTTCAACAACAATCATATCGGCCACAACAAGTTTGCGGTCTACCGCGACGCCCAGGGCAATCCGCAGGCGGTCATGACCGGCAGCACCAACTGGACGTCGACCGGCATTTGCGGACAGTCCAACAACGCCTTCATCCGCGACGACCCTGCCATGGCCAAAGTGTTCGATGCCTATTGGGAGCGGATGAAGGCCGACGTGTTCCCGCCGCCGGCGAGCGATAGCGCCGCTGGACGTGTGGCGCAGAAGCAAGGCAGGCCGTTTCGCCTGAAGAATCGCACACCGAACCATGTCGATGGGACCACCATCTGGTTCTCGCCAAACGATCCCGACCGCAGCAAAAAGGACATCTCGGTGCGGCCTGTCGACCTCGAAGATGTCTTCGCACGAATCAAGGCGGCGAAGGAGGCGGTGCTCTTTCTCGTGTTCAATCCGTCGCGGCTTGGCAACAATTCGGTCATCGATCAGGCGGTCGCGGCGGCGACGGCGAATCCAAAGCTGATCGTGCAAGGCGCAATCAGCGATCACACCGCCATGCCCAACTATATTGCTCCGACCCGGGATCCAGTCACCAACAAATCGAACAAGGACGGCAAATCGCCATTCGTCTTTCCGGAGAAGGTCTGGGAGGCGCCGAACGTCTCCATCGTCAGGGCGGCCAACCTGACGGGGGCCTCGGTTGCGCGGGATTTCCAGGCGGAAGTGCTGACCGTCGGCCATGCGATCGTGCACGACAAGATCGTGATCATCGATCCGATGGCCGACAATGCGACCGTCATCGCCGGCAGCCACAACCTTGGCTACAAGGCGTCCTATGAAAACGACGAGAACATGGTGATCGTCGAAGGCGACAAGACGTTCGCTGCGGCCTTTGCGGTGCATATGCTCGACGTGTTCGACCACTACAAGTTCCGCGCCTGGCGCAGAACGATTGGAGTAGGACCGTCGGACAATGACGGGCTCTCCATCGACGACAAGTGGCTGAAGCCTTACGCGGAGGGCAGGAAGGGGGCGATTGCCCGGTATTTTCCGTAGTGGCCTGAATGGTGCCGCGGAGTCCTTAACAAGGCATGCTCTGGCTGGCGCAAGCGGTTCCTGCCGCCGGTGCTTCCCGGCACGCCCCCGAAACGCTAATCGTGCAGGTTTCGTGGTGCGAATCATGGACCGGGCGGAACAGAACAGCGACGAGACAATGCAGTGGGCGGCGATCACCGGCGTGATCGCCACCGTTTCGGTGTTCGCCATCGCGCAAGGGCTGAGCTACCCGCTGCTGAGCTTCATCCTGCAGCGCCAGGGCGTCTCGCCGGCCATGATCGGCCTGTCGGCGGCAATGACGCCGGTCGGCTTTATCGTCTCGTCGCCGCTCATCCCGGCGCTGGCGCGCCGGTTTGGGGCAGGGCGCACGGCGCTGACCTGCGCGGCCCTTTCCGCGATCATGCTGGCGCTGATCGGCTGGACGCAAAATGTCTATCTCTGGTTTCCACTGCGCTTCCTGATCGGCGTGGTGACCAATCCGCTCTATGTGCTGAGCGAGATCTGGGTGATCGCGCTGGCGCCTCCGGCGCGCCGCGGTCGCATGATGGGAATCTATTCTACAGTCATTTCGGCAGGTTTCGCGGCCGGCCCGCTGTGCCTGCTTGCGGTCGGCACCGAAGGATGGCCGCCGTTTCTCGTCGGCATCGCCGCATTCGTCTTTTGCGGCGCCTGCCTGGCGCTGGTGCTGGGACGGCTGCCAAAGGTCGATGAAGCCGGGCACCAGGTTTCGGTGATGGGTTTCATGCCGATGGCATGGTTGCTGCTGTCGGCGGTCGTGGTGGCCGCCGGTTTCGAACAGGGGGTGCTGGCACTGCTGCCGGTCTACGGAGCGCATTATGGCATCGCGGAGGCCCGCATGTCGGCGCTGCTGTCGATGATGATCGCCGGCAACATCGCCATGCAGGTGCCGCTCGGCCTGCTGGCGGAACGGCTGACAGCGCGTCCGGTGCGATTTATCTGTGTATCGCTAACGGTGCTCGGGTGTGTGCTGTTGCCGGTTCTCATAGAGACGCCGCTGATCTGGCCGTGCGTGTTCGTCTGGGGCGCGGTTTCCTACGGCATCTACACGATGTCGATCATCGAGCTCGGCGAGCGGTTTACCGGCTCGGCACTGGTCGCCGGCAACGCCGCCTTCTCGCTCATGTGGGGCGTCGGGGGCATCGCCGTGCCGCCGCTGGCGGGCGGCGCCATGGATATTCTCGGCGCGGACGGCCTGCCGATCACGCTTGGCGCCATTTGTCTGGCGTTGGCGGTCACAACCGTATTGCGGGGGCGAGCGGTCTAATACAATTGCGGGGTGCCTTCATTTCCGTGCCATCTGGAAATCGCCCATAAATCACATTCGGCATGGTGTTCAGAGGGATGCATCCTGCGTAGAAGGTTTCGAATTTCAACAGCACGATCAAAATCGGGTATCAATCCAACATCGGACAGTTCCGTGTTCGCAAACACGTCAGGAAATCCTCCGCAGTTGGTCAAAGCGCTTATGGAGACGTCTTTATCCAACAAGTCGTAGCCCAGGAAGGTAAATCCGTTCCAGTCGAGTGAACGCACGTCAACCGACGGTCTTCGTATCACATTGAGGACATTCAAATCGACCGGATCCGCCAACTCCGAAAGGAGGAAGTCCAGGTCCACAAAGAAATCGAGCATGTAGTCCTCGTTAACAATATGGGGCCAGTAGCTGTCCTTTACCTGTCCCAGCGCGACCGGCCCGAGCATTCCATCGAGTGAGACGACCTCGCTTAATTGGGTGAGGCCGGACCAGTTGATGTACATGGTCCACGCAGTGCCGCTGAAAGGACCGAACTTCTCTTTCGCAATGTACAGATGTTGCATGGAGTTCCCTCGTGGCCTGCGGGCGGCAGGCGGCCCCACCTTAGGAGGCCAACAGCGCAATGGCTCCTTTTGCGTTCCAAGTTGAATACCGATAGTGGCAAGACGACGTTGCCGAGCCTTGACGAATTTATCGGAGACCACATGACCAGTTCGAACACAAAGACGCGTCCCAATTCGGCGACTGAGGATCCCTTTCTCTGGCTGGAGGACAGAACGGGCAAGGAAACGCTCGACTGGGTTCACCGTCAGAACGAGATCACGGTCGCCGAGTTGCAGGGCGATCCATCCTACCAGACCTGCTTCCAAACCGCACTGGACCTGATGACGGCCGAAGACAACATTGCCGTCGGGTTTGCGCTCAACGGCCACGTCTATAATTTCTGGCAGGACAAGACCAACGTGCTCGGCCTCTGGCGGCGCACTCCGGTCGCTTCCTACAAGACCGATAAGCCGGAATGGGAGACGATCATCGACTTCGACAGTCTGTCAGCCAAGGAGGGTGTGAAATGGGTGTTCAGCGGCGCCAGCCGGCTTTACCCCGATTTCAGCCGCTGCCTGCTCAGCCTGTCGCCGGATGGCGGCGACGCCAGCGAAATGCGCGAATTCGACATCGACAGCAAGTCCTTTGTCGAGGACGGCTTTCGTGCTCCTGCCTCGAAGTCGGGCTTCAACTGGCTGGACAAGGACACGGTCATCGTCTCGGCTGCCTTCGAAGAGGACGAAAAAACCCAGTCCGGTTATCCGCGCGTGGTCAAGCTTTGGCAGCGCGGCACCAGGCTGGAGGATGCGACGCCGATTTTCGAGGCGCAGAAGCAGGATCTCGCCGCCGGCGGTTCCCTCGAATTCGACGGCGACAAGCGTCATCTCTTGCTGACCCGGACGCTCGATTTCTTTGCCTCGCACAGTTTTCTTCGTCTGCCCTCCGGTGAAAACAGGCGCATCCCGTTGCCGGACGACGTGACCGACGCGGTGCTGTTCAGGGATCAGTTCGTCTTTGGAGTGCGCAGCCCGTGGACGGCGCCGGACGGCACGCTGTGCAAGCCTGATGGCCTCTATTCGCTGGACTTCGCGCGCTGGATCGAGACCAATGCGCTCGCACCTGTCGAGACCGTGCTCGAGCCGGCGGATCGTGTCTCGATTGCCGGCATTGCCCGCACGCGGGACCGGTTGTTCATCAATCTGATGGACAATGTGCGCGGCAAGGTCGTCGCCTGCGATCGCCACGGCAGCGGCTGGTCGCTGCAGCCGGTGGCGCTACCCGAAAACGGCAGTGTCGGCATCAGCCATGCCGAGCGTTTCGGCTCCAGCGTGTCCTTCTCCTTCACCGATTTCCTGACGCCGAGCTCGATCATCTGGTCGGACGACAATGCAGCGATGCTGACAACCGTGAAATCGCAGCCGGCGCGTTTCGATGCATCGTCGCTGGTCTCGGAACAGTTCGAGGCACGCTCGAAGGACGGCACTAAAATCCCTTATTTCGTCGTCAGGCGGCGCGACCAGGACGGGCCGGTGCCGACGCTGCTTTACGGCTATGGCGGCTTCGAAGTGCCGCTGCTGCCCGGCTATGTCGGCGTGCGCGGCCGGCTGTGGCTGGAAAAGGGCAATGCCTATGTGCAGGCCAATATCCGCGGCGGCGGCGAGTTCGGTCCGAACTGGCATCAGGCCGCGCTCAAGGCCAATCGCCAGAACGCCTTCGACGATTTCGCCGCGGTCGCGCAAGACCTGGTGGAACGCGGCATCGCCACGCCGGCGACGCTTGGCATCCAGGGCGGCTCGAATGGCGGCTTGCTGACCGGCGTTTCGCTGACCCAGCATCCGGAGCTTTTCGGCGCGGTGATCATCGACGTGCCGCTGCTCGACATGCTGCGCTACACCGAACTGCCGCCCGGCGCATCCTGGATGGCCGAGTATGGCGATCCGGCGAAGCCGGAAGAGGCCGCGTCGCTGGCGGCTTACTCGCCTTATCAGCATGTCGAGACCGATGCCGCCTATCCGCCGGTGCTGCTGACGACATCGACCGCCGACGACCGCGTCCATCCCGGCCACGCGCGGAAGATGGCGGCACGGCTGCAGGCTGCCGGCCACGCGAAGACGCTGTTTTTCGAGGAGACCGAGGGCGGCCATGGCGGGCGCGGCGATCGCCGGCCGCAAGCGGCACAGGCGGCGATGAAGTATGTCTTCCTGCAACGGGCGCTGGCCGGAACGGCTTGAACGGAACGGCTTGAACTGATCGCATCAGACCGCCTAAGATGCTGCATGGCTCGGATAAAGGCATTATGCGCGTTTGGGGTGGCGGTGACGCCGTCGCCGCGCACGCTTCGCGCCGAGCTTTTGCGGCTTTGCGCCCGCATCGGCTATTCGCCGCCCGCCTTCCTCTGACGAATCCGCCCCGGCAGCAATTGCCGGATTGGTTCAAGAGGAAGATCAGACATGACCCATCAGAATTATTCGCTGAAGCAGCTTCAGCAGTTCGATGCTGCGCATCACCTCCATCCGTTTACCGACCACAAGGAGATGCGCGAGGCCGGCTCACGCATCATCACCCACGCCAACGGGCCGTTCATCTACGATTCCGAAGGCACGGAAATCCTCGACGGCATGGCCGGACTGTGGTGCGTCAACATCGGTTACGGCCGCGATGAGCTGGCCGACGCCGCTTACGCCCAGATGAAGGAACTGCCTTATTACAATTCCTTCTTCAAATGCTCGACCCCGACACCGGTGCTGCTGGCCAAAAAGCTGGCGGAACTGGCGCCAAAGCAAGTCAACCAGGTGTTCTACGGCTCGTCCGGTTCGGAGGCCAACGACACGGCGCTGCGCCTTGTGCGCCACTATTGGGCGTTGGAAAGCAAGCCGGAGAAGAACCGCATCATCTCGCGCAAGAGCGCATATCACGGCTCGACCATCGCCGGCACGTCGCTGGGCGGCATGGAGCCGATGCACAAGCAGCTCAACGGCGCGGTTCCCAACATCGTCCATGTGATGATGCCTTATGCCTATGAGCTGGCTCTGCCCGGCGAAAGCGACCATGATTTCGGCCTGCGCGCGGCCAAGGCCGTCGAGGATGCCATTCTCGAAGCCGGCGCCGACAAGGTCGCCGCCTTCATCGGCGAGCCGGTGATGGGAGCAGGCGGCGTGAAGATACCGCCGATGAGCTATTGGCCGGAAGTGCAGCGCATCTGCCGCAAATACGATATCCTGCTGATGCTGGACGAGGTCATCACCGGCTATGGCCGCACCGGCGAGTGGTTCGCAGCTCAGACCTTCGACATCGAGCCCGATACCATCACCACCGCCAAGGCGCTGACCTCCGGTTATCAGCCGCTGTCGGCACTGCTGGTCGGTGACCGCATCGCCGCGACGCTGGTCGAGAAGGGCGGCGAGTTCAATCACGGCTATACTTATGCCGGCCACCCCGTGGCCTGCGCCGTGGCGCTGAAAAACCTCGAGATCATCGAGCGGGAAGGTTTGGTCGATCGGGTCAAGAACGACACCGGACCCTATTTCGCCAAGGCGCTGCAGGAGCGCGTCGGCGGGCACAATCTGGTCGGCGAGGTGCGCTCGATCGGGCTGATGGCGGCGATCGAGATCGTCAGCGACAAGGCGACCAAGGAGCGCTTCCTGCCGGCCGGGAGCGCGGCCGTGACCGTCCGCGACCACGCAGTTGCCCAGGGCATGATGCTGCGCGCCACCGGCGATACGATGATCCTGTCGCCGCCGCTGATCTGGACGCGCGAGACGATCGACATGGCCTGCGGCCGCATCGCCAAGGCGCTTGACCTGGCGCAGGCGGATTTACGCAAGCGGTGAGATAAAACGGCGCCGGGCGTTCTGCAACCGGACGCCCGGCGTTTGAATGCCGGACTCTGCCAGCCGGAAAAGCCGCTCACCAAGAGCCGAGGCCCGATCGGCGGATTTCACTTTTTTGTCTCGGGCAGCGCCGCTTTGCTCAAGGCAGTGCTGCGCTTCGGTACGGCGCGCCGGCGCCGCATAAATCGATCAAGCAAGTTCCGTCTTCTCTTGCGCTGGACAAGATCGATATCGCTGACAAGCTTTGCGCCGCCCTCGCGCCGCTCCAATGTGATCTTGCGGCTATGAAAGGCTTCCAGCTCGGCGCGATGCGCTACGCTTACGATGGTGACCTTCGGCAATTCGTGAACGATCATCTCCATCATCTTGTCCTGGCTCTTTTCATCGAGTGCTGACGTTGCTTCATCCAGCACGATGATATCGGGGCTGTGCAGCAGAAGACGCGCGAAGGCGAGCCGCTGCTTTTCGCCACCCGACAAGGTCTGGTCCCATGGCGCGTCGTCCTCGATCTTGTCATTCAGATAATCGAGCCCGACCTTGTCGAGGGCAGCCTTGATCTCGTCCAGCGTCCAGCGATCGGCGGCGCCTGGATAGGCGACTGCGCGGCGAAGCGTCCCGGTGGGGACATAAGGCCGTTGCGGCAACATGAACAGCCGTCTGTCGGCGTGGATGTTGACGCTGCCGCCGCCCCACGGCCACAGACCTGCGACGGCCCGCACCAGCGTACTCTTGCCTGAGCCGGATTCGCCGGCGACGAGCACCCGCTCGCCTGATTCGATCACGACCTTGGTTTCCTTGACCACGGCGGTGCCGTCGTCGAGCGACACGGAGAGATTGTTCAGGCTGAGCATCGCATCGCCTGCAGCTTCGCCGCGCTTTATACGTCCGAGCGTGTTGCTCTGCTCCGCGCGCTCGAGCCCGTCGAGCGACATCATCAGCGAGGCGATGCGCCGTGCACAGGCGTTCCAATTGGCGAGACGGGGGTAGTTGTCGACCAGCCATCCGAACGCGCCCTGCACGATGGCAAAGGCAGAGGCAGCCTGCATGACCTGGCCAAGTGTCATGCCGCCTTCGAGAAACTTTGGAGCGCAAAGCAAAACCGGCACGACAGGCGCAAACAGACTCGCCCCCTGCGATACCAGCGCTGTGCGCATGTGCTGACCTGTAAGGAGCGCCCATTGCCTGAGCACATAGGCGAACGTCTTGTCGATGCCGCTACGCTCTTCCTCCTCGCCGCCGAGCAATGCGATACTCTCGCCGTTTTCCCGCACGCGGGTCAGCGTGTAGCGGAATTCGGCTTCCGCCTGATTTTTTTCCTCGGAGAGGTGGACGAAATGGCGGCCAATGACCGCCATCGAGGTGGATGTGATCGCGGCATAGAGCACCGCGGTGATGACGAGAAAGCCGGGAATGGTCACCGTCGAACCTGCGATCGTCAGAGTCAGGGCCCCGCCGATCGTCCAGAGCACCACGATGAAGGTCGAGGCCGACAGAAACGCGTTGATGACACCGGCGATGAAGTCGACCGGGGATTCGGTGGCGATCCGCAAATCCTCCGTGATGCGGGCTTCAGGGTTCTGGTGGTCGCCGCCGACGAGGTTCAACTGAAAGTAGCGGCCGCTTGCAAGCCACCGCGCGATGACCGCGTTGGTGAGCCAGGAACGCCAGCGGCGCTGCATCGTCATGCGAAGGAAGACCTGTGCAACGACAAGGCTTCCGCTGCCGAGCACGAGCGGCACGAAAACGGCGCTCAGGACATAGACGGTGCGCGCATTGCGTTGCTCAAGGGCATCGAAAATTGCGCGATTCCAGACATTGATCCCATACTGGAAGCCGACATTGATGACGATCAGGAGCAATAACCCGATCGTGTACGGCCAAGCCCGCCTATCGCCTCCGCGGCCCCAGTAACCGCGCGCGCTGATCCAGAAACGCCTCAGCAAGTATCTCTTGCGCGCCTGCTCGGCCTCCTCAGGGGTCAACTCCGGATCGGGTTCGACGAACTCCAGCGGCGGCCGGGCCGCGCCCACGATCTCAGACGCGGCTTCGACAGTCGATTGCTTCTCCTGGTGCGACTTCTCGGCATCGCGCGATTTGGAGACCGATTTCGGCTTGGATTTAGCCCCGGACATACCGGCGATAACGACTTGGAAATCAGAAGGTTTCAATGATGTCCGCTCAAGCCGCTTGATCTCCACGTCGGCACGGATGCGGTCGGCTTCGTTTCCTGGCGTCTTCCTTGATCTGCTGCCGCTTCGCGAGCGTGTCGACAATCTTTCGTCCGCAGTGCGGCTTCCAACGACAGGGGTGTTGGAACTGCCATTCATCTGGGGGATTGTAATGCTGGTTAAGCATAAGCCGCTTGGCACATAGGCTTGTCAGAGCAATCGATGCGTCAACTGTAAGTTTTGTAAGATCGACAACGCAATTTGTAGTTGCGTTTTACATAAACGCGTCAAAATAACATAGGGAGGCTATCATGATTAGGCTGCAGACAGTTCTATTTTCTATTCTGCTACTAGGAGTGACAGGGTTGCCGGCGACGGCGGAGGAGGTCTGGTCGCTTGACGGCTTCAAGGCCCCAGAGAGCGTCCTCTTCGATGCAAAGCGGAACGTCTTCTACGTCTCCAACATTGTCGGCGAGCCCGCCGGCAAGGATGGGGTTGGATACCTTTCGAAAGTTTCGCCTGACGGAAAATTGCAGGCAGCCGAATGGGTGACCGGCTTTAATGCGCCCAAGGGATTGGTGATGAAAGGCGATACGCTTTTCGTCACCGACATCGATCGGCTCATGGCTGTCGACGTCGAGAGCGGTCAGATCACTGGAACGTGGCCTGCAGAAGGCGCTCAATTCCTCAATGATCCCGCTATCGACGAGGCGGGTCGGGTCTTTGCTTCCGACATGCTGGCGAACAGGATTTATGTTCTGGACAATGATGCTCTCTCCGTCTGGCTCGAGAGCGAGGATCTCCTGCATCCGAATGGTCTGCGCGTCGAAGACGGTCGCCTCCTCGTCGCAGGTTGGGGTCGCGACATCCAGCCGGATTTTTCGTCCAAGACACCCGGCCATCTGATCGCGATCGACCTGAAGACGAAGGCCATCTCTGACATCGGGTCCGGCGAGCCTGTTGGAAATCTGGATGGTCTAGAATCAGACGGGGCAGGGAATTGGCTGGTTACGGATTGGGTCGCAGGGGCGCTCTTTCGCATTCATCCGGATGGAAAAGTCGAGCAGCTGATGGACCTCAATCAAGGCAGCGCCGATCTGGAATTCCTGGAAGAAAAGAAGCTGGCAATCATCCCCATGATGATGGACGGCAAGCTGGTCGCAACTCGATTGGATGGAGCAACTTGAGAAGAGGCTCGCATAGCCCTCTTCCCTTGGCCGCACGGGGTCGTGACTTGCACCACCGAGGGCCGCATCTGCCGCCCTTTTCACATCGGTGCCCGCTCTTGTGCGCGGTCCCGGCCCATTAATGCAAAAACCGCGCTCCATCGGGAACGCGGCTTTGCCAGATACGCATGGCGCTTCGCTGACTGAACACTTGGCGAAACTTACGGGCTCCGGGACGCGAGACCTGATCCGGAGCGCCGGGCGGTTGCGATAGGCCGCCTCGCACTCCGTTCTACAGGGACATCGTTACCGGGTGGTTATCGATAGTTTAAGCAAATCTAAATTTCCGATGTTTCTTGCCGGAAACCGAAAGCCCCTCGAGTTCGAGGCTGAAAGCGCGTCGCGCCTGAAGGGCAGGCTTTTGGGCGACATGCGTTACGCCGGGGTGCCGCGCAGGAAATTTATGATGCCGGAGAAGTCGGCAGCGGCATGCCCCTGGGCGTTGAACAGCGCATAAAGCTGGGCGGCCTCGGCGCCCAGCGGCGTCACCGCACCGGCGCTTTGCGCGGCTTCCTGCGACAGTTTCAGGTCTTTCAGCATCAGTGCCGCGGCAAACCCCGGCCTGTAGCCATTGTTGGCCGGCGATGTCGGCACCGGACCAGGGACCGGGCAGTAGGTGGTCAGCGACCAGCACTGGCCCGACGAGTTCGAGGCGACGTCGAACAGCGCCTGGTGCGACAGGCCGAGCTTTTCCGCCAGAACGAAGGCTTCGGCGACGCCGATCATCGAAATGCCCAAGATCATGTTGTTGCAGATCTTTGCCGCCTGTCCGGCGCCGTCATCACCGCAATGGACGATACGGCCGGCCATCGGCTTGAGGATTGGTTCGGCCTTGGCAAAAGCTTCCTTCGAGCCGCCGGCCATGAAGGTCAGCGTGCCGGCGGTGGCGCCGCCGGTGCCGCCGGAAACCGGCGCGTCGATCGACAGCAGCTTGTGTCTGGCGGCAATTGCGTGGGCTTTTCGTGCCGATTCGACGTCGATGGTCGAGGAATCGATGAACAGCGCGCCTTTTTTCGCCTTTGGCACGATGTCTTCATAGACCGACAGAACGTGTTTGCCGGCCGGCAGCATGGTGATGACCACGTCGGCCTCCTTCACCGCGGCAACGGCATTGGCCATGACGACGACCCCATGCTCCTTGGCGTTAGCGAGATTTTCCGGGATCAGGTCGAATCCGTGAACGGCATATCCAGCCTTGACGAGATTGGCTGCCATCGGATTGCCCATATTGCCGAGGCCGATGAAGGCGATGGTGGTCATGATGGCACTCCGTGGTTTGGGTAAGGCAGCAGTTAGGCAGTAGGGCAGTCGGGCAGTAGGGCAGTAGGGCAGTAGGGCAGTAGGGCAGTAGGGCAGTAGGGCAGTAGGGCAGTAGGGCAGTAGGGCAGCCTATTCGGGCGCTAGTTGCTTATAAGTTGCGAAGCATTTTCCTATGCCTAGGTCGCATGAGATAGAGCTTGATCATGCGCCAGATATCTCCCCTGCTGCCATACAATAAGGTCCTTGTAAGAATTGATCCTGCCGGTCACTACTACTGCCCTACTGCCCTACTGCCCTACTGCCCTACTGCCGCCCGATCAGCGCGCGTGCGATGATGACGCGCATGATCTCGTTGGTGCCTTCGAGAATCTGGTGAACGCGCAAATCCCGCACCAGCTTCTCGATGCCGTAATCGTGCAGATAGCCATAGCCGCCATGCAGTTGCAGCGCGTCGTTGGCAACGTTGAAGCCGACGTCGGTGACGAAGCGCTTCGCCATCGCCGACCATTTCGAGGCGTCCGGGGCCTTGCGGTCGAGCTTCGAGGCAGCGGCGTAAAGGAATATCCGTGCTGCCTGCAACTCGGTCTCCATGTCGGCCAGCTTGAATTGCAGCGCCTGGAACTGGTTGATCTTGGCTCCGAAGGCCTTGCGTTCGGCGGTGTAGGACAGCGCCTTGTCGAGCGCCGATTGCGCCCCGCCCAGCGAACAGGCGGCGATGTTGAGCCGGCCGCCGTCGAGCCCGGCCATGGCGATGCCGAAGCCGGCGCCTTCGTCCGAGAGCAGGTTTTCAACCGGCACCTTGCAGTCCTCGAAGACGACCTGGCGGGTCGACTGCATGTGCCAGCCCATCTTGTGCTCGTTGGCGCCGAAAGACAGGCCGGGCGCATCTTTCGGCACGACGAAGGTCGAAATGCCCTTCGGACCGTCGGCGCCGGTGCGCGCCATGACGATGTAGAGGTCGCTGTCGCCGGCGCCCGAAATGAACTGTTTGACGCCGTTCAGCACATAGTCGCCACCGCTCCTCACCGCGCGCGTCTTCAGCGCCGCGGCATCCGATCCCGAACCCGGCTCGGTCAGGCAATAGCTCGCCAGCCATTCCATCGAGGTCAGCTTCGGCAGGAAGTGCTGGCGCTGCTCGTCGCTGCCGAAGCGGTCGATCATCGAAGCCACCATGTTGTGGATCGAGATGAAGGAGGAGAAGGCCGGATCGGCGCGCGAAAGCGCCTCGAAGATCAGCACCGCGTCGAGCCGGCCGAGCGCCGAGCCGCCGACATCGTCACCGACAAAGATGCCGCCAAGCCCGAGCGGGCCAGTCTCGCGGATCACGTCCGCCGGAAAATGCTTGTTGCGGTCCCAGTCGAGCGCGTTCGGCGCAACGCGATCGGCAGCGAAGGCCTCGGCCATTTGCTGGATGGCGCGCTGGTCCTCGTTGAGTTCGAACTGGCTGGTGCCCGCATCGACAGCGGCGTCCATGGCGTGCTCCGTAATGTCTTCGGCCTCTTGGCCTGTCGTTTTTGGCTTTGCGCGCGGTTCAATCTAGACCAATGATGCCGCCGCGCAAGCCGACCATCTCCATTCCACCATCTGGGGGCGGCTGTATGAGAATGCGTGTCTGGAGCAGGGCGTGACGACAAATTTCGATGAGCTGCTTGAACGGTTCCACGCCACGCTCGAAACATTCGATGATGCGCTGGTGCGCGATGCGGTGGCCCGGATCGGCTGGGCCATGCCGGCGCGTCCGCTCGAGCCGCGTCCGCTTGCCTGCCTGCGCCAGCTCGACCGCATCGTCGAGCTCGCTCCGGCCAACGCCCAGCCGTTGGCGCGGCTGCTTGCGGAGCGTCGCGGCGAGCTGCGCTGGGGGCAGACCTACAGCGAGGCGGATCTCGGCAAGACATTCATCGACAAGTACGGCTGGCTGGAGGTCTTCGGCATGCGCGGCCATTTCGTCAACGACGAGGCCGCGGCCGGCTTGCTGATCCTCGGACCTGAAATCGTCTATCCCGACCACCATCATGTCGCCGAGGAGATCTACATTCCGCTGACCGGCGGCACCGAATGGCGCATGGACGAAGACGACTTTCGCAAGCGAGAGGCGGGTGAGGTGATCCACCATGCCTCTGATGTCACCCATGCCATGCGCACCGGCAAGGAGCCTCTGCTGGCGCTCTACATCTGGCGCGGCGGACCACTGGCCGCGAAATCCACGATCACCGGCAGCGTTTCACAGGGCAGGAATTAATGGCGGCCAAGGCGATCATGCTGCAGGGCACAGGCTCCGATGTCGGCAAGACGGTGCTGGTCGCGGGCCTCTGCCGCGTGGCGAAAAAGCGTGGGCTGAAGGTGCGGCCGTTCAAGCCGCAGAACATGTCGAACAACGCCGCCGTCGCCAATATACCGGGCGACAGACGCGGCGGCGAGATCGGCCGCGCCCAATGGCTGCAGGCGATCGCCTGTGGCGTTGCGCCCACCGTCCATATGAACCCGGTGCTGCTCAAGCCGCAGACCGATATCGGCGCCCAAGTGGTGGTGCAGGGCAAGGTGTTCGGCGAGGCGCGGGCACGCGACTACCAAGCGCTGAAAGCCCGGCTGATGGATGCCGTGCTCGACTCCTGGGCCAAGGTCGGCGAGGGTGCCGATCTCGTCATCGTCGAAGGTGCCGGCTCGCCGGCCGAGATCAATCTCAGGAGCCGCGACATTGCCAATATGGGCTTTGCGACGCGCGCCAACGTGCCGGTGATCCTGGTCGGCGACATCGACCGCGGCGGCGTCATCGCCTCGGTCGCCGGCACCCATCTGATCCTGCCGGAAGAGGACCGGCGCATGATCGTCGGCTATCTCATCAACAAGTTCCGCGGGGATGTCTCGCTGTTCGATGACGGCATCAAGGCGATCGAGAGCTTCACCGGCTGGCGCTGTTTTGGCGTCGTGCCGTGGCTGAAGGCGGCGGCGCGGCTGCCCTCGGAAGATTCGGTTGTGCTCGAACGCCTGGCGTCCGGCGAGAAGCGCGCGCTGAAGGTGGCCGTGCCGACGCTTTCGCGCATCGCCAATTTCGACGACCTCGACCCGCTCAAGGCCGAGCCGCAGGTCGAGGTCGTCTTCGTGCCGCCCGGCCAGCATTTGCCGGCCGACGCTGGGCTGGTGGTCATTCCGGGCTCGAAGTCGACGATTGGCGATCTGCTAAGATTCCGCGAGAATGGCTGGGACCGCGACCTTGTCGCCCACCGCAAGCGCGGCGGCCACGTCGTCGGCATCTGCGGCGGCTTCCAGATGCTCGGCCGTGTCGTGCGCGATCCCGACGGCATCGAGGGCAGCGCCACCGAGACCGAGGGGCTCGGCCTGCTCGACGTCGAAACGGTGATGCAACCGGAAAAGACGGTGCGCAATGTCAGCGCGCGTTCGGTCCAGTTCGACCTGCCGCTCGAGGGCTACGAGATCCATCTCGGCCGCACCACCGGTCCCGACACGCTGCGGCCGTCCGCCGTCATCAACGGCGCCGATGACGGCGCCGTCTCCGCCGACGGCAAGGTGTCGGGGACCTATCTGCACGGGCTGTTTTCCGCCGACGCTTTTCGGGCGAAATTCCTGGAAAATCTCGGCGTCAAAGGCGGCGGCATCGATTATCGCGCCGAGGTCGAACGGGCATTGGACGAGGTCGCAGCCGAACTGGAAACCCACCTCGACTGCGACGCCATCTTTGGTCTGGCGCGTTAGCTGGCGGGCTCACCGGCCTTTGGCCAATAGGTGCCGAACGACCAGACATTGCCTTCCGGATCGCGGCAGATGAACTCGCGGCTGCCATAGTCGCGGTCGGTGAGCTCTTCCAGTATTTCGGCGCCGGCCTTCTTGGCTCTGGCATAAGCGGCATCGGCATCGTCGACGGCAACATAGATCGATCTGCCGCCACCCGGGCCAGGCGCACCGACCATCTGGCCAAACTTGTCGTCGCGTGCAGTGCCCAGCATGATCATCGAAGAGCCGAAAGTCAGTTCGGCGTGTTGGACGATGTCGCCTTCGCCGTAGCGGGCACGAACGGCAAAGCCGAAGGCTTCACCCAGCCAGTCGATCATTTTCGCGGCATTGCGGTAGCGCAAGGTCGGATAGAGCCTGGGCGGTTCGACTGACATGGTCATGGCGATCTCCTTCAATTGGATTGGACGATAATCCAGTCTGGGCGAAGGCTTTTCCCACGTCTTGAAGAAATGTTACCTGCGCCTCTATGCCTGGGCGGCCAGCGCCGTCGGCGTTTCGCCGGCAAGGTCGCAGAATTCGCGCACCAGATGCGCCTGGTCGGCATAGCCGCAATCGGCGGCGATATCAGCCCAATCGGATTTGCCCTGCCTTGACAGGCCGAGCGCCCGGTTGAAGCGGACGATGCGCGACAGCGTCTTGGGGCCGACGCCGATCGCGTTGGAGAATTTTCCCGCGAGATGCTTGCGGCTCCAGCCCAGCCTGTCGGCGAGCGATGCGACGCGAATGCGGCCACCCGAGACGATGATCCGGTCATAGGCCCAGGCGATTTCGGCCCGCATTTCGCGGGCGTCGGTCAGCCGCGCGGCGACGAACGTCTCGACGATGGCAAAACGTGCGCTCCAGCCGTGCGCATTGCCAAGTCTTTCGCGCAGCGCGATGCCTTCGATCCCGAGCACATCGTCGAGGCCGACCATGCGGTCGGTCAGTTCGCTCATCGCAAGGCCGAAGAAGCGTCGGGCGCCGAGCGGGGTGAAATTGACCTGGATGCAGCAGGCGCCGCCGCGGGATTCGATCACCACCGGACCGGCATAGAGGCCGGCGGCGAAACTGGCGAAGCGGTCGTTGTCGCCCGGCTCCTTGCCGAGCCCGATGGCGAAGGGTTCGGCAAAGCTGATGACCAGCGGCACGGTCAGCGATGCGTATTCGACGTTGCGGAAACGGCCGGGCATGGTTTCGCGGTAGCCGCAGATGTCAGTGACTGAACCCTGGAGCCAAGGGCCAGGCGCACGCCGAACCATCTCGAACCGGTCGAGGCCAGGACTGTGCTGGTTGCTGCCGTCTTCGCTCTGGGCAGACATGAGCTTTCCTCCGCCCGCGGATGGTAGCAGACCAACCCTCAGAATCAAAAGTGCTCGGCTTGTGGCCGGGCGCTCCGAGTTGCCTGAGAGATCTGAGGGCTTAAGCGCCGCGAACCAGGCAGCCGCCGGCAAGCACGACATAAGCGATGAGGACGATCCACACCGCGGCCAGGGGAATGAACGCAAAAACGCCGAGAGCGGCGAGAAGACCGATGATGGCGATAACAAGGGATATGATGAAAATAAGCTGCGTAGGCGCACTGAGATTCATGTGTGGCTCCTCCGACATGATTCGTACAACCGCATCCTATCAGGCGCCCCGTTCACACACCAATCAGCGTGCGCAGCGGGTTCGCTGGATCGGCCGGTAGCTTGATGGAATGGCCAGAAACGATGCGGTGCAGGGCTATCTTAGCTGCGAATCCGAGGCTGCCGCTCTACGATGTACCCCCACCCCTAACCCCTCCCCACAAGGGGGAGGGAGACTTCCGTTGGCGCTGACTTTGGTAAATGGCCTCCCTCTCGGCGCAAAAGCGGGAGTTAAGCGCGGCAGCGTTCCCTCCCCCTTGTGGGGAGGGTTAGGGTGGGGGTCCCCCTTCGCAAGAATCCAAACGCGATTGCCCTGCCGTATAGTGATGGGAGAAGTGGTGGTGAAGCGATTGCCCCTGTCGAACCACAGCCGACCATTTGCGCAAGGCCGATTCCGCGCTACCTATTTGCAACGAATCGGAAAGGGGTCGCTGATGGCATTCGCATTGCTGGAGCAGATACGCTCGATCTTCGACGGCGACCCCGGCGTGCGCAAGGTCGCGGACGATCCGGTGCTGTCGGCGGAACTGCTGATGCTGTTTCGCATGATCTTGGCCGACGGCACGGTCAACGAGAGTGAAATGGCCGCCTTCAGGCGCATCTGCCGGGAAGCCTTCGGCATTCCGGAAGCCAGCATCGACAGCGTCATCGAGTATCTCAACGAGTTCGGCTACGAGACCAACGGCTCGCAAGCCATCGCGCAGTTCCGTGACCTCGACGTCGAGAGGCGCAGCCTGCTTGCCCGCCATATGGCCGAGATCGCCAAGGCCGATTCGCAACTTGCCGGGACAGAGATGCAGCTCTTGCGCCGCACCCTCGACTTGCTCGACATCAGCCCGGCCGATGTGGTGAAGGCCGAAGAGTAAGCCTCTCCCGACGGTCGGCTGTTCACCCCTGTTCCTGTAACCGCCGGGCAATCGCGCGGTGCAGATCCGGGGCCGCAGCGACCAGCGCCTTGGCGGCTTCGGACTGCGGATGGTCGAGAACCGCGCTCGTCCTGCCGCGCTCGACGATCTTGCCGGCATGCATGATCATCACTTGGTCGGTAATGGCGCGGGCAACGGTCAGATCGTGGGTGATGAACAGATAGGCAACGCCGAGCTTCTGGTTGAGCTCGGCGAACAGATCGAGAATCTGGGCGCGGATCGAGACGTCGAGCGCCGAGACCGGCTCGTCGGCGACGACCAGCTTGGGGCGGGTGATGATGGCGCGGGCGATCGACAGGCGCTGGCGCTGGCCGCCTGAAAATTCGTGCGGATATTTGTCCATGTCGCGTGGACCAAGGCCGACCTCGTGCAAGGCCTTTGCCACCATCTCGCGCCGCTCTGCATTCGTCGGCCTTTTGTCCAGGACATGCAGTGGCTCGGCGACCAGTTTTTCCACCTTCTGGCGCGGATCGAAGGAGCCGTATGGGTCCTGGAACACCACCTGCATGTCGCGGCGCGCCGGCTTGAGCTCCGCCTCGCTCTTGTCGGTGATGACTTCGCCGCGAAACCGGATCGTTCCCGATGTCGGCCCGTCCAGCGCCAGGACCATGCGGGCAAGCGTGGACTTGCCGCAACCGGAACGCCCGACCAGCGCCACAGACTGCCCAGGATCGATCGAGAACGAGACATCGTCGACGGCGCGGGTCGGAACCGCGCGCTTCAGCAGCGATTTGCGCCGTCCCGGATAGTCCCGCGTCACGCTTTCTACCTGAAGAAGAGGTTTGGCCTGGAGCATGGGGTTGTCTTGGCCGACCTCGTTTGTCCTGGCACGCGCCGGCACATGCATCGAGGCCTGCGCAAGTTGTCTTGTGTAGGGATGAAGCTGCTCGGATAGGGTGCGGGCCGTGTCGCCGGCCGCCATCACTTCGCCGTGGCGCAGGATGGTGATGCGCTCCGCCATTTCGGTCACCACCGCGAGGTCATGCGAGATCAACAGCAGACCCATGCGGTTTTCTGAAACCAGGTCACGCAACAGGTCGAGGATCTGCGCCTGCAGCACGACGTCGAGCGCCGTCGTCGGCTCGTCGGCGATCAGCAGTTTTGGTTTCAGCGCGCAGGCAATGGCGATGACGACGCGCTGGCGCTGGCCGCCGGAAAGCTCGTGCGGATAGCGCGACAGCGGAAATTGCGCTGCGGGCAAGCCGACCCGGTCGAGCATTTTTCGAGCGCGGTCCTCGGCGTCGGCGCGGCTTGCCCTGGTGTGCCAGCGGATGCCTTCGGCGACCTGCTCGCCAATGGTCTTGACCGGATTTAGCGCCGTCATCGGTTCCTGGAAAACCATGCCGATATCATCGCCGCGCAGCGCGCACATCTGGTCTTCGCTGGCAGCGAGGATGTCGATGCCGTCGAAGACGACGCGCCCGCTGGCGCGCGCCGCCCAGGGCAGAAGCCGCATCACCGTCAATGCCGTGATCGACTTGCCCGAGCCGGATTCGCCGACCAGCCCCATCACCTCGCCGGGCGCGACGGCGAGCTCGACATCCCTCAGGATCGGCGTGTCGCCGATCGTCAGCGACAATTTCTCGATTTCGAGCAGGCTCATCGCTGCCGCCGCGATTTTGGGTCGAGGATGTCGGCAATACCGTCACCGAGCAGGTTCAGTCCAAGCACGGTGACGACGATCGCCATGCCTGGAAAGATCGCCATCCACGGCGCCATCCCCATGCGCGTCTGGGCATCGAACAGCATCCGCCCCCAGCTCGGCATCGGCGGCTGTGTGCCGAGCCCGACATAGGAAAGCCCGGCTTCGGCCAGGATGCCGAGCGCGAACTGGATGGTGCCTTGCACCAGGAGCAAAGTAACGATGTTGGGCAGCACGTGTTCAATGGTGATCAGTGCTTTGCCTTTTCCGGCGGCACGCGCGGCGAGGATGAATTCGCGCGGCCAGATCGCCAGCGCGCCGGCCCGGGCGACGCGGGCGAAGACCGGGATGTTGAAAATGCCGATGGCGACGATGGCGTTGAGCGCGCCCGGGCCGAAGATGGCGGTGATCATGATCGCCGACAGCAGGGCAGGGAAGGCGAAGACGAGATCGTTCAGCCGCATCACCGCCTCGTCGACGACGCCGCCGCGCGCCGCGGCAAGGGCGCCGAGCGGCACGCCAACGCCCATGCCGATACCGACCGCCACCAGCGCCACCGCGATCGAATTGCGGGCGCCGACCATGATCATGGAAAAAATGTCGCGGCCGAAATGATCGGTGCCGAACCAGTGCGCCGGCGAGGGTGCCTGGGTCTTGTCGGCGATGATCAGCCTGGTGACGTCAAAAGGCGTCCAGAAGAACGAGACGATGGCGACCGCCGCCACAAGTGCAGTGATGACGAAGCCGGTGAGGAACGAGCGGTTGGTGAAAGCCTTGACGAGGATGTCGGCAAAATTTTCCTCGGGGATGTCGAAGCGCAGCGTCATTGGCGGCTTCTCAGCCGCGGATCGACGACCGCATAGGAGAGATCGACAAGCAGGTTGACGGCGATGACGGCGGCGACCAGCAGCATGACGACGCTTTCGACGACGATCAGGTCGCGCTGGGTGATCGCCTGGAACACCAGCCGGCCGAGGCCGGGGAGATAAAAGACGTTCTCGATGATGATGGTGCCGGCGAGCAGGAAGGCGAACTGCAGGCCGAGAATGGTCAGCACCGGGATCATTGCGTTGCGCAGCGCGTGCCGCCACAGCACCGCGCGATAGGGCAGACCCTTGGCGCGGGCAGTGCGGATATAGTCCTCGTTCAGCACTTCGATCAGCGCCGAGCGGGTGACTCGGGCGAGGATCGCCGCTTGCGGCAGAGCGAGCGCGATCGCCGGCAGGACCAGCGATTTCAGCGCCGGCCAGACGCCGGCGCTCCATCCCGGAAAGCCGCCGGCCGGCACCAGCCGCAGCCAGACGGCAAACAGGTAGATCAGCATCAGCGCAAACCAGAAGTTCGGCACGGCAACACCAAGCTGGGCGGCGCCCATCGCGATCGTGTCGCCGGCCCGCCCGTGCCGGCCGGCGGAAAACAGCCCGACCGGAATGGCGATGATGGTGGACAGCGCCAGCGCGATCAGGGCCAGCGGCAGCGAGACCACGATGCGCTCGCGGACCAGGTCGATGACTGGCACCGAATAGGTGTAGGAACGGCCGAAATCGAGGCTCAGCAAGCCGCCGGCCCAGTGCAGATAGCGCGCGGCGAGCGGCGCGTTGAGGCCCATCTGGTTGCGCAGCAACTCGACCTGGTCGGCGCTGGCATTCATGCCCAACATCAGCCGCGCCGGGTCGCCGGGAATGATCTCCAGCACGGCGAAGACCACCATCGAGGCCAGGACCAGCGTGATGAGCGCGATGGCAAGACGCTTGAGGAGATAGGCGGTCATGGGGGGAGGACCGCAGGTCCGTTCAGCACGGCAACTGGATGAAGGTTGCGTTCCCGCCAACCCCCCTCTGTCCTGCCGGACATCTCCCCCTCAAGGGGGGAGATTAAGCCCTCATTGATGCTTTCGCTAATCATCAGCGTTGCAGGGCTAGCACCGGCATGGCAACTGCCAATCTCCCCCCTTGAGGGGGAGATGTCCGGCAGGACAGAGGGGGGTGCCACCGGCTGCAAGCTTCGCCCCTTTGGCCAGCAGCCCCTCACTCCGTCCACTTCACCTTGGTCAAATCATTGGCCTGGATCGGCGCATTTGCCCAAAAACCCTCGAGCTTGGCGTCCCAGACGCCGACTTTCGGCAGTTCGTAGAGGAAGCCGACCACGGCATCGTCGGCCAGTATCTTCTGCGCCTCGCCGAGCAGCGTCATGCGCTTGGCCTCATCGGAGGTGAGGTTCAGATCGGCGATGATCTTGTCGAAGGTCGGGTTGTCGTAGTTGAAGTAATAATCCTTGCGCGAATAGATATCGATGTCGTTGGGTTCGGTATGTGAAACGATGGTCAGGTCGTAGTCCTTCTTGGTGAAGACCTGGTCCAGCCACTGCGCCCATTCCACCGGCACGATCTGCAGATCGATGCCGACATCGCGAAGCTGCGACGCGATGATCTCGCCGCCAAGTCGCGCATAGGGGGGTGGTGGCAGTTTCAGCGTCGCCTTGAAGCCGTTCTCCAGGCCGGCTTCCTTCAAGAGTTCCCTGGCCTTCTCGACATTGTGCGGATAGAGACCGGTGAGGTCGACATAGGCCTTGTTGGCGGGCGACATGTGCGAGCCGATCGGCACGCCAAGGCCGGCCGAGGCGCCGTCGATGATCGCTTTGCGGTCGAGCGCAAACGAAATCGCCTGCCTGACCTGCAGCCGGTCGAAAGGCGGCTTCTTGTTGTTCATCGAAAGGATGGTCTCACCCTCGGTCGCGCCGATCACCACCTTGAAGCGCGGGTCGCCCTGGATCTGGGCGACGCTGTCGGGATCGAAGAACGGGAAGGCCTGAACATCGCCGGAAAGCAGCGCCGGAACGGCGGCTGCGGCATCCGTGACGATGCGGAACTCGGCCTTGTCGAGGGAGACCGGGGCACCCCAGTAAGCGTCGGACCTGATCAGCGTGATCGACGAGCCCTTGGCCCAGTTCTGGAACTTGAACGGGCCGGTGCCGACAGGGGTTTCCTTGTTGGTGTCGGCTGTCTCCGGCGCGACGATGACCGCGTCGCCCCAGCCCATATTGTAGAGGAACGAACTTTGCGGGTTCTTCAGCGTGATCCTGACCGTCGCCGGATCGACCATTTCGACCGTATCGATGGCGGCGAACAGGCCCTTTTGTGCGTTCACGGAGTTGTCGGCACGGGCGCGATCGAGCGAGAATTTGACGTCGTCGGCATTGAAGTCGGTGCCGTCATGGAATTTCACACCGCTATGCAGCTTGAAGGTGTAGACCTTGCCGTCGTCGGAAACGGTCCAGCTTTCGGCGAGAGCCGGCAGCACCTCGCCGTTCGGGCCAATGCGGGTCAGCCCCTCGAACACATTGGCGTAAAGCACCTCGTCGATCGCCGCCGCAGCACCTGCGGTCGGATCGAGATGCGGAGGTTCGAGCGTGATGCCGATGACCAGATCGCGCGCGGCAAATGCCGATGTTTCGGCAGACAGCACCAGGGCCGCAGCGGTGAGAATGGTTTTCCACAATTTCATCGTGCAACTCCCGATATGCTCAAAAACATGCTCGAAACCCGGTGGATAGAAGCGTGATTTCACCAAGGAGTAAATTGCGTTTCGTGCTTTCCGGCGGCGCCGGCAGGAATGTTTTTCCGCCCATCACCGGCTACCGAGCGCCCGCGCCCCTCAGCAGCACGTTGAGCCCGATCGCCATCACCTTGGCCGATTCGACCATGTCTGATATCCCCACCCATTCGTCGGGCCTGTGGGCGAGGTCGAGAATGCCCGGGCCATAGGCGATGCAGTCGTAGATGTGGCCGATGCGGGCAATGTGCTTCTGGTCGTAGGTGCCGGGCGAGATCACGTAGTCGGGCTCGCGGTCGAATACCTCCATGATGCCCCGCGCCACCGCCTTGACCACCGGCGCATCGCGCTCGGTCATCAGCGGCAGCACCTCCATGAGATCGCGGATCTCGTAGTCGAATTTCTTGCGCTCGCGCTTCAGCCGGTCGAGGATATCGGTCACCTCGCGCTTGACCGTGCCAAGATCCTCTTCGAGCAGGAAGCGGCGGTCGATGGCCAGCCGGCAGGAATCGGGGACATTGGGCGAGGGCAGGCCAGGCCGGAAATCCTCGGTCTGGCCGCCATGGATCGAGTTGATGTTCATGGTCGAGCGCTTGGCCCCGTCGGGCACGACCGGCATGCGCGTCACCTTGCGGTCGAGCGCCGGGAACAGATCGTCCTCGAAAGCCCTTAGCAGGGCGCCCATATGGCGCACCGCATTGTCGCCGAGGAACGGCATCGAGCCGTGCGCGATCTCGCCCTTGGTCTCGATCTCCGCCCACCAGACGCCGCGATGGCCAAGGCAGATGCGATCCTTGTTCAACGGCTCGGGGATGATGACGTGGTCGACCTTCGGCTTGGAGAAATAGCCGAGCTTTGCCAGATGGGCGACGCCGCCGAAGCCGCCGGACTCCTCGTCGACCGTGCCCGAAATCTCGATGGCGCCCGGGAAGTCGGGGAAAACCTCCATGAAGGCCTCGGCGGCGATGATCGAGGAGGCCAGGCCGCCCTTCATGTCGCAGGCGCCGCGGCCATGGACCTTGCCATCCCTGACGATGCCGGCGAAGGGATCGAGGCTCCAGCCGTCGCCGGCTTCGACCACGTCGATATGCGAGTTGAAATGCACGCAGGCGCCGGGCGAGCGGCCATCGAAGCGGGCGACCACGTTGACGCGCGGGTAGCGGTCGGTGTCGCCGGGCGTGCCTTCGGCGCGGATGAATTCGACTTCGAAGCCGCGCTTTTTCAGCCGCGCTCCGACGTATTCGGCGCATGGCCGATAGGCCTCGCCGGGCGGGTTGATGGTCGGAAAGCGGATCAGGTCCGCGGTCAGCGCGACCAGGTCGTCGACCCGATCATCGACCGCTTTCAGCAGGAGTTCGTTCATTCGACGAATTGAGCAGCCAACGGTGCGTTTTGGCAAGCCTGTTGGCGGGTCGCGCCCTAGTTATGTGGTTACATGTCGCCACGGCAACTATCGCGGGAGATCGTTCAAATTCGCTGCTTTGGATTGGTGAATTCGTCAGAGGTGTGTGGTTACCTCATTCACTTGCGATTAAAGGATGAAGAATAGCGTGAAGGCAGGCAGGCAAGGGCAATCAAAGGGGTTTGATCGCATGAAAAAGACCGTTCTCATGGCAGCGGCACTGGCAACGATGCTGTTCGGTTCTTCGGTCGAGGGCTGGGCAGCCAAGCTGGTTGCAAGGATCGACGTGTCATCGCAGACGATGACTGTAAGATACGGCCGGGCGGTTTACCGATGGCGCGTATCCACGGCGCGCAAAGGCTATATCACGCCGCGCGGCAGCTACCGGCCGCAACGAACGGCACGGATGTGGTATTCGCGCAAATACGACATGTCGCCGATGCCTCATTCGGTGTTCTACCGCGGCGGCTATGCCATCCATGGCACAGGCGCAGTAAAATCTCTCGGGCGCCCAGCGTCGCATGGCTGCGTGCGACTGCACCCGTCCAATGCCGCCGCCTTCTATTCGATGGTGCGGCAAGCCGGCTTTCGCAACACACGGATCGTGGTGACCAACTAGAGCGCGGAAAACACGCCGATCGCCCCGACCAGAACCAGGCTTAGCGCCCAGATCACAGCCAGATCAAACCAGCTTTTCGAAAGAAACCTCAATCCCAGCCACCGATAGACGCCGAAGGCCAAAGCGCCGCCCGCAGTGATCATCGCGCCGGTGTGGACCGCTGCCACGCCGATCGAGAGCGCTGCAGTTCGTGCAATGAGGGCGGTCGCGGCACGGTGCCCGGCATCCGTTTCAACGACGCCGCACAGGCCGAGGTAGATCGGCACCAGCATCAGGCCTGCGCCATGCGCGACGGCGACGAGAAAGGACCAGAGCGCCAGTCGCGACGGCGGCACGCGCGCCAGAAATCTAGGATGCCGCCGGTTGAAGAGCAGCCAGACTCCGAGCGCGACGACAATTAGACCTGCGCCAACGCGGATCTCGGTTTGCCAATCAACCAGCATGGTCATCAGCGCGAAGGGCAAGAGGACCACCGTCATGGCGACAAGATGCCCGAACGCCAGCGCCAGGAGTGCGCCCGGCAGCGCATAGGCTCGCCGTTCCATCAGGGCGGCCGAAACAGCAAGCGGCCACCCCATACCCGGGTTTACGCCATGGTAAATCCCGCTGGCGACCACAGCGAACCAGAGGCCGGCTGTGGTCGAAAGGAGTTCGGGCAACACCTAGGCCGAAGGGTAGCAGAAACTGTCGGTAGAGCAGTCGCCGCCTTCAAGCCGGATCTGGTGCGTTCGATAGCCTTTGGGGAACTCGACGAAGAAGTTGGTGTCGAGCGTCAGGCCACCATTGGCGCCAACATCGGCCTTCACCATCGCCCCGCCGCGCTCACCGGGATAGAACTGATCGTCCCAGGTCGAGTAGAGCGAATTGGTCCAATAGACACGCTTGCCGTTGCGGCTAATCTCGACCATCTGTGGCCCATAGCCGAAGACCTTGCCACAGGGGTGCTTGGTCTTCTTGACGATCCCACCCAGTTCGACCTTGCCCGCCAGAACCGGCTTCATCGGGTCGCTGACATCGTATTGATGCATTTCACCCGTACCCCAACAAGCCACATAGAGATACTTGTCGTCGAGGCTGAGGTCGATGTCGGTGACCAGAGGGGGCACCGCCGAGAAACCCTTCAGAAGGTCCGGCAGATCGTCGGCATTGGCCGGTTGAGGCGGGATGACCGCCGTCTTCTTGGCCTGGAACTTGCCATCTGCGTCGCGCCACCAAGTCCAGATCGAGCCTTCGAGATTGGTGGTATCGACCACAACGCCGCAGAAGCCGTATTGCTGGACTGGATCATGCGCCGGGCGGATTTCGAGCGCCATTTGGTGATTGGCGCCCAGATCGATCGTCTGAATGTTCTTACGCGCACGCAGATCCCAGAAATGCATGCGGTGGCCGTACTTGTTGGACAGTAGATCCTCAGGGACGATGCCGTTTTCGAACTGCGGCGGCAGGGCCCATTCGGAACTGACCATGTAGTCGCGCGGCAGGTTCCACCAGAAATCGTAGTGCTTGTCCTGGGCGCCACGATCTATCTCATAGCGGCCAATGACATCGAAGGTCTGGCAATCCATGATGAAAATGCCCGGAGGACCGTCGGTACCGTCCTTGCCGCCGCCGCCGAGGGTCGAGACATAGATGCCCTCGGGTCCGCAGTGGATCGTATGCGGGCGGGAATAGCCCGTCTTGGCAAAGACTTCTGCGGGTTCGATGATCTTGTGAATCTTGGCGGTTGTCGGCCCGCCCTTCACATCAATTATGTAGATGCGCGACGAACGAATGCCCGGAATGATCAGATAACGACGCTCCAAAAAGGCGTGGCCAGTCAGTGGTGATAGCGCCGAAGAACACGCATTCCAGCCGAAGTGATGAAACTCATCGCCTTTGTTTGGCATGATCACAGTGTGGACGATCTTGCCGAAATCCGGCGAATTTGGATCGACATTCACCACAGCCAAACCGTCGGGTTGCGAGAAGTCCGGGCTAAGCATCAACGTGTAGGCCAGAGTTTCCGGCGGCCCTTCCATAGCCAGCTTAGGTGACGGATAGAATGTGGGGTCTGGTCGCAGATTCATCGCGGTATCCTCCCTACGCGTTTGTGAAACTTTTTTTGGTGCTCTCCGTGTCGCTCCCTTTTGAAATGCGGCCCAGGTAGGGATCACAATACACCAAGTCTCCTCGTCTGTCTGACACCGCGTCGCGCTAGCACTATTTACGTGGGCAGACTTTGGGCAGAATATACGGGGTGGGAGGGAGCATTCGGAATCCTGAATAAATGCGCCCGAACGGCTTCCGACCGTTGGTTGCAAGGGAGGATAATCATGAAACGTATTTTCTCGCTCGCGGCATGTGCCGCGGCGTTATCGCTCGGCGTATCGAACGCCTACGCACAATCGGGCGGCGTCGACAAGGCGGTCGGCGGCTACAGCTTCGAAGAAGCCGCAAAGGAGGCCCCCGGTACCAAGGACTTCCATTCGGCCGATGGTCACCTCACATTCGCTATCGTGACACACACTGCCGGCAATGGCTTCTTCGATCCGGTCTACGTCGGCGCGACCGTCGCCGGCAACCTGATCGGCGCCAAGGTCCTGCTGCTCGGCTCGGAATCGCCGACTGACGACCCTGCCCGCGAGATCGAAATCCTGAACCAGATCGTGCAGGATCCGACGATCGATGGGCTGATCATGACAACGCCCCAGGTCGGCGCCTACAACGACATCGTCAAGGCCGCCGAGGCGAAGGGCATACCGGTCGCTACGACCAATTCCTTTGACGGCACGCTCCTCAACCGCAGCGGCATCGGCCACACCGGCCAGGACGCCTCCGCTGCCGCAATCGCCGGCGAGGCGCTCGTCAAGTGCCTCGCGGACAAGGGTATCGAGAAGGGTTCGATCGTCCTGCCGTCGTCGACCGCAATGGGCAACATCGAGGTGAACAACCGCGTCACTTCGGCTTTCAACGCCATCGTCAAGGGCTTGAAGGATGCCGGCAAGCTTGATGCCTTCAAGGTCGACGCGGGTCCGGAGAACACCGGTATAGACACCAATCCGAATGACCCGGTGAACGGCATCGTGACGCTGTTTGAATCGCGCGGCGACGTCGTTGGCGCGTTCGCCGGCAACAACGTGTTTACGCCGGCGCTTGCCAAGGCCGTCGCTCAGACCGGACTGACCGGCAAGATCTGCGCCTACGGTTTCGACCTCGGCCCGGCCCAGCAGGACGCGATGAAGAGCGGCGATCTGACCGGCGCGCTCGGGCAGCAGCCCTTCTTGCAGGGCTTCTGGCCGGTCATGCAGCTCTATCTGGAGATCGACCGCGGCATCGCGGCGGCCAACCTCGACACACGCGCCCAGCTGGTGACGAAGGAGACCGTCGAGGATGTCGGCAAGCGCTTCGAGAACTGAGTCCACTCGAAACGTCTGAAATCATTGCGGGAGAGCGCAGGCTCTCCCGCAATGCGGCAGCAGGAAATCGACCAGAAGAGACCATGGCGCTTACCGCGACCACATCGCTCGGCCGTGCGCCGTCCCAGATTGTCGGCGGCTGGGAGGTGGGGCTCGTTGCCTTGCTTTTGCTGCTCTATCTCGGCGGCGCTCTCGTCAATCCCGCGTTCTTCGGGTCAACAGGAGCGTTTCACTCGCTGCTCCGCGACACCTCGCGGGTTGCCATCATCGCGGTCGGAGTGACCTTCGTCATCGTCAACAAGGACCTCGATCTTTCGGTCGGTTCAACTTACGGCCTAGTCGCCGTCGTCTTCGCCAGGCTGTTCGCGCCGAACTTCCTTGACCTCGGCGTCGTCACGTCGGTGATCCTCTGCCTGCTGCTCGGCACGCTTATCGGGCTGATCAACGGCGTGCTCGTCACCATCCTGAAGGTGCCGGCGTTCATCGCCACGCTGACCGTCCTCTTCATCGGCCGCGGCTTCGTGCTGGCGCTCACTCACGGCCAAGCGATCTACTACCCTGCCAAGGCGACCGGCTATCCGGTTTTTTTTCACCTCGGCGAGACCAACCTCCTCGGCTTCAACAACCAGATCGTGATCTTCCTCGTTGTCGCCGTGATCGGCGCCTATGTGCTTGCCAAGACGCGCTGGGGCTACGAGACCTTCGCCACCGGCGGCAACGAGCAGGCGGCGTCCTATGCCGGCATCCCGACCAACTGGGTGCGCATCCGAGCCTTCCTGATCTCCTCGCTCTGCGCGGCGCTGGCCGGCTTGATGTCAGCTGCGCAGGACAAGGGCGTGACGCCGCTCTACGGCGTCAGCGGTGAGCTGACCGTCATTGCCGCCGTGATCATCGGCGGCGCCTCGATCCTCGGCGGCCGCGGCCGGGTCGCCGGATCCTGCCTTGGCGCCCTTCTGGTGGTGCTGCTCGACAAGGTATTGCGCGAGGGCTGGCCGATCACGCGCATCATCAAGATCGGCGACGAGGAGATCACGGTCAACGCCGTTTTCTCGCTACCGGTCGGCGCGGTGCCGGTGTTCCTCGGGCTGCTACTCGTCGTCGCTGTGCTCATCGAGCCCTATCTCATCCGCCGCCAGGTGGCAGGCCGCCTCTGGGCCTGGCTCCGCGGCCGGCCGCCGCCACCGGCCTACGAGATCGGCGGCATCGCGATCGAGGGGGTGCAGACCAAGGGCGCGATGGCGACCGACATGGCGTTGTCGGCCACCGGGTTCGGCAAGTTCCTCGCCCGGCGCGACGCGCTCGCCATCATCCTGACCGCGCTCCTGTGGCTGACCGGCCTCGCGCTCCGGCCGGACTACTGGTGGAACCTGTCCAACAGCTTCGCTATCTTGCTCAACTACACCGAGCTTGCGCTGATCACCATCGGGCTCACCTACGTCATCGCCGCCGGCGATATCGACCTCTCCGTCGGGGCGGTGCTTGCCCTCGCCGGCAGCACAGCCGCCTATTTCCTCAAGGTCCTCGGCGCCGACCCCGTGACCGCCGTGGCGATGGGCCTGCTGGCGGGCATGTGCGCCGGCCTCGTCAACGCGATCGTCACCGTCGGCTTCAAGCTGCCGGCCTTCATCGCCACGCTCGGCATGTTCTACATCGCCCGCGGCCTCGCCGCCTGGTTCGTCGCCGGGCAGCAGCTCACCGGCTGGCCCGAGGGCTACAACCTGCTTGGCCGCAAGGTGAACGACATCCTGCTGCACTACCGCATCTCGCTGCCGGACGGGCTGCTGCGCTCGATCGCCGAGGTGGTGAGCGTCCAGACCATCTGGATGCTGTTGGTCGCCCTCATTGCCGGCGTCGTGCTCGCCTACATGCCGTTCGGGCAGAAGGTCTATGCGACCGGCGGCAACATTCGCGCCGCCGCTTATGCCGGGATCAACACCAACCGGGTGCGGTTCTTCGCGCTCATGCTGGCGGCGCTCTGCGCGACAATGGCCGGGATCATCAACGTCGCCTACTTCCGCAGCTTCAACCCGGTGGCCGGCCAGTTCCGCGAGCTCGACGCCATCGCTTCGGTGATCATCGGCGGCGGTTCGATCTTCGGCGGCTACGGCACCGTGATCGGGGCGCTCGCCGGGGCGGCGGTGATCACCCTGATCCGGGCGCTGCTGCAGCTCAACGTCCAGGGCTTTACCATGCCGCAGCACTGGATCAACGTCTTCATCGGTGGCATCCTGATCGTGGCGGTGCTGATCGACATCTGGGTGCGCCAGGCCAACATCTTCGGCCGCCTGCGGGCGCGCCTCGCGCGGCGCACAAGGACGGCGGAAACGACCCATGCGTGACGCGACCAGGCCTGCACCGATCGTAGAAATGCGGGGCATCGAAAAAGCCTTCGGTGCGGTGCAAGCGCTCCGCAATGTCGACCTCGTGCTCTATCCCGGCGAGATCCTGGGCCTCGTCGGCGACAACTCGGCCGGCAAGTCGACGCTGATGAAGATCCTGACCGGCGCCTACCAGCGCGACGCGGGCGGCGAGATCTTCGTCGCCGGGCAGCCGGTGCACTTCAAGAGCCCGCACGAAAGCCGCGACGCCGGCATCGAGATGATCTACCAGGATTTCGCTCTTTGCGGGAATATGGATGTCGGTCAGAATATCTTTCTTGGCCGTTGGCCGCGCAGGGGCCTTTTCGTCAATCGGCGGAAAATGTACGCGGAAGCCGACAGTGTGCTGAAGCGGCTCAAGGTCGACGTGAACTCCGTCTATCAAAAGGTCGAGAGCCTTTCGGGCGGCCGCCAGCAATCGGTGGCGATTGCCCGCGCTATCTCCTTTCAGCCGCGCGTGGTGATACTCGACGAGCCGACCGCCAATCTCTCGGTGATGGCGACCGAGCGGCTGCTCGAAACCATGCTGGAACTGAAAAAGCAGGGCGTTGCCCAGATCATCATCTCCCACCGCCTCGTTGACATCTTCGCTGTGGGCGACCGCGTGATGGTGCTTAAGCGCGGCGAGAACGTCGGCGATCGCTACATCAAAAACACCGACGAGCATGAGGTCCTGGAGATCATCGTCTCCGGCACGCGAGAGCATGCACTTACGGCCGATGAGGCAATGCTTTGACCGATCAGGATCACTTTTCTCCTGGCGTCGCAGAAATGCGGCTAAAACCACCCGCTCTAAGTCCATCGAGATTGTGGCCCGAGATGGCGAAGGGACCGGTGTTGGCTGCGCTTTCTCGCCGTTGCGCCGCGATCACCACCCGAAGGTCGCATTGATTGCACCCAACGGGCGCCGAACCATTCGATGAGGATGTCAATCAGCGCACGCACCTTTCTGGGCGCAATCCCGCCAGGTGGCCGCACCACATAGATCCCCGCCTCTGGCGAGGGATAATCCGCCATCACTTGTCTCAATGTACCCTCCGCGATCGGCACGTCGGTAAGGAAGTCGGGCAGCGCAGCAATGCCCAGCCCAGCCAAGAATGCGGCGGTTCAGAATAAAAGCGCTCTGTAGTGATCCTTCGCGCCCCCGTCTGTCCTGCCGGACAGAGGGGGGCGCTGTCCGGGCGCTGTCCCTCCGCGATCAAAGGTTCTGCACCGCAGCAGCGCGAGGGCTGGCGGCAGCGGCGAGCAGGGCTGAGCCCGCCAGCAGGGCGGCGGCGAGCAGGAAGGCGCTCCACCAGCCGGCAGTGTCGAACAGCATGCCGCCCGCGGAAGCGCCGCCGGCGATGGCGAACTGGATCAATGCGACCTGCAACCCGCCTCCAGCTTCAAGATCGTCGGGAATGATCTGAGCCATCCATGTACCCCACGCCGCCGGAATCGGGGTGTTGAACAGCCCCCAAAGAACCAGAAGCGCAGCCGTGGCCCAAAGCACCGGTCCCACTGCGATCAGGAGCAGGGCGAGGAGCGCAAGCGCGCTCGGCAGCCCGATCAGCACGGCGGTGAGGTTTCGCCGGAGAACAAAGCCGGCGATGGACAGTCCCGCCAGGCCTCCTAGGCCGAGGCCCAGCAGCACCAGCGACAGGACGTTCACGTCGAGGCCGGTGACGCTTTCAAGGAATGGGCGCAGATAGATCGACAGCGAATTCATTCCCATGAATGCGAGTCCAGTTGCGGCCATGCCGATGGTGAATGTCCGATTGCGCAGCAGACGGAACATGCTGGATACCGAAACGGCCTCCATCGGCGGCATCTTCGGCAGAAGGGCCAGTTGCCAGACGAGCGCCGCGACGCCGACCGGGACTGTGACGAAGAAGGTGCCCCGCCACCCGATCAGTTCGCCGAGGAAGCTGCCGAGCGGTGCGGCGATGACGATCGCCAATGCGGTTCCGCCCTGCAGCAGGGCGATCGCCTTGGGCAGGTCGGAGCCTGGGGCCAGGCGCGCCAAAATGGCCGTGGAGAGCGACCAGAAGCCGCCGATCGCGATCCCGACCAGGGCCCGTCCGGCCAGAAACACCAGGAAGTTGGGAGCGAGGGCAACAGCCAAACTCGATGCGACCAGCACTGCCGTGTACAGCAGGACGACCGTTCTCCGGTCGAACCTGGCCAGGAGTGCGTTGCCGAACAGGCTGGTGATCACGGCAAAGAGCCCCGACACGGCGATCGCCTGTCCGGCCTGGCCTTCCGAGATGGCCAGGTCCTGCGCAATCGGAGTCAACAGGCTCACCGGCATAAACTCCAGGCCGACGAGGAGAAAGGTCAAAAGCGAGAGGCAGGTGACGGCGGCCCATGGCGTTACCGCCCCTTCAACCGCCAGCGTGTCATCCAGTGTCAGTTCGATAGCCATTCGTGCGCTCCTGTCCGTCGCCAGACTAGGTAGCCGGGCTGGTCTTGTCAGACTAGCGGCTATAATCTGCATGTCGTAGTGAACGGAGCTCACCAATGCCGCGTGACGAGTTCAGTGAGATGCGAGCCTTCCTTGAGGTCGCTCGGCAGCGCAGTTTTACGCGAGCGGCGGCCAAATTGGGTGTCACCCGATCGGCCCTCAGCCATACGATCAGGTCAATGGAGGAACGGCTTGGCGTCCGTCTGCTCTCTCGCACGACCCGCGATGTGGCGCCCACGGCGACCGGAGAACGCCTCGTCGAAAGCATCGAGCCGCATTTCGAAAGCATTGCCGCCGGGATCAGCGCGATCAACGCCCTGCGCGGCCAGCCCTCGGGCCAGATCCGTATCGTGTGCCCCGATGATGCCGTCAATTTGGTCTTTCGCCCCAGGCTGCCAGCGTTCCTGCGAAACTACCCGGACATCAATGTGGAGCTCATTGTCGACAACGGCTTCACCAACATCGTCGAGCGTCAGTTCGATGCCGGTGTTCGACTTGGCGAGGCAATCGCCCGCGACATGGTGGCCGTTCGCATTGGTCCCGATGTCGGCTATTGCGTCGCCGGCTCACCCGATTATTTCGCTCGTCGGGCTGCGCCGAAAAGCCCTCAGGACTTGACCGACCACAACTGCATCAACCTGCGGCTTCCCAGCTCAGGCGCGATATATGCCTGGGAATTCAGGAAGAACGGACGCGAGTTCAGCGTCCGTGTGGACGGCCAGCTGACCCTGAACAATATCGCGCCGGCACTTGACGCGGCCCTCGACGGCATCGGTTTGGCCTATGCGCCGAAGGCTCTTGTTCAACCCCATGTTGAGGGTGGTCGGCTCGAGGAAGTCCTTGCCGACTGGTGCCCGACCTTTCGAGGCTATCATCTTTACTATCCCAGCCGACGCAATCAATCGCCGGCGTTTGCAGCCTTTGTCGCGGCTTCCGGTATCAATCTCGATAGACCCTTTCGACCCGCCCCAAGATCGCAGATCACGACGTGGGCTCGATCGGCACCGGAGCCAGGGTGCGCCGCCACTCTCCCGGCGCCTTGGCCCTTGAATGGCGGTCAGTGCACTGCCGGGTCAAACTCCACGCGATCGGGACGAGATCACCACGGGAACGGCACGTCCTCGGACCGTTCGCGTCGAGGAGCGTGGGGCGAAGGGCTCACGCGGCCCGTTCGGCCGTGCCCTCGAATTTGTTGAGGTTCGTCGAAGTGAAGCCGGGGCAGGCAGCGTCGGCGCCGGCGTCCTCAAATTCGATGGCGAAGGCGAGCGTCGTCGCATCGAGGGCAGTCTCCGAGGGGCTGTAAACAGGGCCGAACAACGCGCGCTGTGGACTGGACGGGTCGACGCTGACGATGCGTGCCGCCGGCGCTTCACCAAGCAGCCGCAACATCGCCTGCGTGACGGCGACGACGCCGAACACGTTGGTCTCGAACACCGCGCTTCCCTCGAGGGGCGCCGCATGCGAGATGCCCTGCTTTCCCGCATCGGAAGTGCCTGCATTGTTCACCAGGACGTCGAGGCGACCGAACTCGTTACGGATGCGCTTTGCCGCGGCGGCAATCGAGGCCTGTGTCGTGACATCGAGTTGGACGGCGCGGGCATCCGCGCCGATGCTGTTTGCAGCCGTCTCCGCATGCTCGAGCTTGCGCGACCCTACGAGCACGGTGAGGCCGTGCGTCGCCAGATCCCTGGCGATTTGGAGTCCGATTCCCTTGTTGGCCGCAGTGACCAGGGCAATAGGTTTGACCCGCATGGTGATCTCCTCTTTTTGCATTGACGTGTAGGCAACGGCGCCATGCTGTGCTAATTTTCCCAATCGGAACTGCATTCCGTTTTATACGGAACATCGTTCCGTTTATCAAGTGGAAAAATCATGGACGACAAATCGGAGGAGCGGGGTGGTGGCTTGGAGCCCGTAAACTCGACGGATCGGCGCGTGCGTGCGGACGCGCAACGCAACTCCAAGGCGCTGCTCGAAGCCGCAATGGCAGTGTTTGCGGCTTCGGGGGTCGATGCTCCGGTGCGAGAGATCGCCGATAAGGCCGGCGTTGGCGTGGGTACGCTCTATCGGCATTTTCCGCAGCGTTCGGACCTGATCGTGGCGGTCTTCCGTAACGAAGTGGATGCCTGCGCAAATGCTGCATCTGCCATTGCCGCCGAACATGAACCCGGCGAAGCGCTCGCCCGATGGATGCAGCGTTACGTGGACTTTATCGCTGCCAAGCGTGGACTCGCCGCGGCCTTCTCCTCCGGCGATCCGGCATATGAGTCCTTGCCGCTGTATTTTCTTGAGAAACTTCGGCCCGCGCTGCAGACCTTGCTGGATGCCGCGACCGAAGCGGGCGACGTTCGCTCGGACGTTGATGCGAAAGAACTATTGTTCGCGATTGCCAGGCTCTGCTCACCAGACCGCTATGGCGGAGGCCCCGACCAGGCACGACGGATGGTTGGCTTGCTGGTGGATGGGCTTCGCTATGGCGCCCCTTCGGTCGGCTGATTGGTCTTGCCAGGACAGGCCACCGAGCGATCGGTGACCAAACAAAAACCCACCTCGGTAACCGGGCGGGGTCGGTGGCGCAATTAGCACATTGCCAACAATAGCATAATTGCTGTCACTCACTTCTACTCAGGCGGCTTCGCCGCGGTTCCTCGCCCGCTTGTGCTTCCCGCGCGGGCCGCTGATTTCCCATCTTTTGTGGAACCACATCCACTGGCCGGGATCCTCGCGCACCCAGCGCTCGACCACGTCGTTGAGCAGCTGAGTGGTGCCATGGACGTCGACACTGCCGCCGGCGGTGCGCGGCAAGATCAGTTTGTCCTCGATCTCGAGCCGGAAGCGGTTGCCCGGCAGGCGCACGCAGCGCGCCGGATAGACATCGCAGTCATAGTGCCGCGCCAGGGTGCCCAGGACCCGGTTGCTTTCGCATGGGCGGCCGAAAAAAGTCGTTTCGAGCCCGCTCGAGAATTTCTGGTCGACGAGCACGCCGATATTGCCGCCTTTCTCCAGGATGGCCGCCAGCGCGAACGAAGCGCCGGTCGCGGAGGGCAGGAGCGAGCCCATGGTCGAGCGGCGCGTCGAGAGGATGTAGTCGGCAAGGTAGGGGTTGTTGGGCGGACGAAACAGCGCCGTGATGTTCATGCCGAAAGTGGCTGCCGCCACCGGAAGCAGCTCGAAATTGCCGAGATGCCCGGTGAAGATGATATGCGGTTTTTGCTCGCCGGCGATTTGCACGAAGTGCTCGACCCCCTTGACCTCGATGCGCCCCGGTTTCGTCGCGGCGGGATCGTAGTCGAACAGGGCATCGAGAAAGACGTATTCCGCGGCAAGGCGAGCCATGTTGCCCCACATGTCGGAGGCGATGGCCTGGATCTCCTTGTCGCTCTTTTCCGGATAAGCCTTGCGCAGATTGGCGATGGCGACGTTATGGCGCCCCACCCAAGGGCCAATGCGGCGGGCGGCGCGGTCGGCGAAATTGAGCGCGCTGTCGACCGGCAGCCGACGCAGCAGCCAAATCATCGTCATCGCGAGGCGCGCAAGCAGCCAGTAGTTGAACTGGCGCAGCCGCCTGCCGTAGCGGAACGCCAGGTCCCGGCGGAGCTTCTTGAAGGCGTTGCCGACCATTCCTAGACCATGATGTTTTCAGACAGCAGCATCATGGTCTAGCCGACGCGCAGGATGATCTTGCCGAACACGTCGCGGCCTTCCATGCGCTTCAGCGCGGCGTCGATGCCGTCGAAGCCGACTTCGGTGTCGATAACCGGAGAAACCAGCCCCGCCGCCATTTTCTGCATGGCGTCGGCCATGTTTTGCATGCGGCAGCCGAACGAGCCGAGCAGCTTCAGCTGCTGCTGGAACAATTGCATCAGGTTGATCTGCGTCGATACGCCCGAGGTCGAGCCGCAGGTCACCAGGCGGCCGCCGCGTTTCAGGCACAGCATCGAGGCGGCAAAGGTGTCGGCGCCGACATGCTCGAAGACGACGTCGACGCCCTTCTTCTTCGTCAGCTTGCGCACGACGCCTTCGAAACGGTCGTCGCGGTAGTTGATGACGTGATCGGCGCCAAGCGCCTTCGCCTTGTCGATCTTGTCGTTCGAGCCAACCGTGGTGATCACGGTGCAGCCCATTTTCTTCGCCAGCTGGATCGCGGCGGAGCCGATTCCCGAGCCGCCGGCATGGATCAGGATGGTTTCGCCGGCCTGCAGCCTGGCATTGTCGAACAGCATGTGCTCGACCGTGCCGAAGGTGACGGGCGCGACGGCGGCGCCGACGTCGGTCACGCCAGGCGGGGCAGGGACCAGCAGGCGCGCCGGCAGGTTTATCTTCTCTTGCGCAAAGCCGTCGAGATGGAAGCCGTGAACGCCCGAGACATGCTCGCAGAGGTTGTCGCGGCCTTCGCGGCAGGCGCGGCAAAGCCCGCAGGTGCGCGCGCCGTAGATCGATACAAGCTGCCCCGGCACAAGGCTGGAGACGCCGGGGCCGACCGCCTCGACCTCGCCCGAGGCTTCGGCGCCGACGACCAGCGGCAGCTTGCGCTTGGCGAAGGCCATGCCGCGCCAGCCCCAGACGTCGATATGATTGAGCGCCACGGCCTTGATGCGCAGCGTCACCTCGCCCAGCGCAGGCTGCGGCGGAAGCGGCAGGTCCACCGTTTCAAGGCGGCGGTCCTCGATAAGTTGCAAAGCGCGCATTGGGCCTGTCGGTTCTGTTGACGAAGAACGGTCGCTTAGACTGGTTCCCGCGCCATGACAAGGCAGGTGTTCTGGCCGCCGAAGCCGAAGGAGTTCGACAGCACCGTGCCGACCTCGGCGTTGCGCTTCTGGTTCGGCACCACGTCGAGCACGATCGCCGGATCGGGATTGTCGTAATTGATGGTCGGCGGGATGACGCTTTCGCGCATGGTCATCAGCGAAAACGCCGCCTCGACGGCGCCGGCGGCCGACAGCGTGTGGCCGATCATCGACTTGTTCGATGAGATCGGCATCGAGCCGATCCGCTCGCCGAACACGGTCGACAGCGACAAATGCTCCATCTTGTCGTTTTCCGGCGTCGAGGTGCCATGGGCATTGACATAATCGATCTCGTCCTCGCCCAAGCCGGCATCGGCGAGCGCGGCGCGAACCGCCGCGATCGCCGGCGAGCCGTCCGGCTTCGAGCGGGTGCGGTGGAAATCGTCGGCCTTCTCGCCGCAGCCGCGCAGGATGCCGAGGATGTTTGCACCACGGGCGAGTGCCGCCTCCAGCGATTCCAATACCAGCGCGCCAGAACCCTCAGCGAGGACAAAACCGTCGCGATCCCTGGAAAACGGTTTTGACGCCTTTTCGGGGATGTCGTTGTGGGTGGAGAGTGCGGAAAGCAGCGAGAAACGGATCAGCGCCTCGGCGGTCGCCGAGCCGTCGGCGCCGATCGACAGTGCCCGGTCGCATTCGCCGCGGCGGATCGCCTCGACGCCGAGCTGGATCGAGGTGGCGCCAGAGGCGCAGGCCGTCGACAGCGTGATCGGCAGGCCGCGCGTGCCAAAACGGTCGGCGAGCCGGTCGGCGATCGAACCGAATTGGGTGGTCTCGAAAACATCGAACCCCTTCAAGCCGCGCGCCACCCGAAGCAGCCGTTCGGCGCCGACGTCGTGCTTGTCGGAATTGTACAGCGAAAAGCGCTCGCTCCAGTCGAGCTCGACCGGCGGCGAGGCGAGGAAAAGCGGCCCGCCGAAATCGCCCGAATCGAGGCCGGCTTCGGCCACAGCTTCCTGCGCGGCTATCTCGGCGAGGTCGTAGGTAAGAAGGGAAGCGCCCTTGGAGCTCGACGGCAGGAAATCGACCGTGCCGGAGATGCGGGTGTTCAGATGGTCGACCGGAAAGCGGGTTATCGGATGGATGCCGGACGTGCCCGCGGTGAGCGCTGCCCAATTGTCGGCCTTGCCGACGCCCAGCGACGTCACCACGCCGATGCCGGTGACGGCAACGATCGGCCTGCCCATGTGGTCGTTCAGATTGGCCATGTTTTTGTCCCAAAACCCTCTAGGCGGCGTTGACCAACGCCATGCCCTCGAATTGGTGATAGCCGATCGCCGTTGCAAGCACGGTCCTGGGAATGCCGTTGAACGGCTTCTCGGTGGCGGCGTCAAAAGCCGGGTAGGCGGCCTTGCGTTCGACAGCCAATGCAGCCAGCGCCACGGCGAAGGGAAACTGCGCTTCCTTCATGTGGCCGGTCAGCGTCGAAAAACCGCGTGCGGCAATCGCCGGATTGGCGTCGAGCGCCGATTTCTCGGCAGCAGTCGCGGCATGGGCTCCCGAAGCGCCTGAAATCGTCAGTAGCTCGCCGTTCGGCAATGCCGCCTGGCTGAGCAGCGCGGCAATCTCGGCATCGAGCTCGCCCTGCCGGCGTATGGCGCGTCCGGATACGACCGGGCCGAGTTCGGCATAGATCTTTCGCCCGCGGCTGATCGCGTGCTCGCGCTGTTCCAGGACGAGAAACGCACTGCCTGATCCAGTCACCACGCCGCCGCCGTCCAGGCCCTGTCTCTGCCAGACCGGTCTCCAGCGGCCGCGATGCAGGTAGCCGGCCAACTCATAGCCAAGCAGCATGTCGGAATGTTCGGTCTGGAACGCGCCGCCGACCAGGATGTGCGTCGATTGGCCGGAGCGGATGCGCGCGGCGGCTGTCTCGACAGCGGCGACGCCGGCACCTTCCTCGCCCATGAAAGTGCGCGACGAGCCGGTCACCTTGTGGACGATCGAGATGTTGCCGGCGAGCAGGTTGGAAAGCTGCGCCAGAAACAGCGTCGGCCGCAATTCGGTGGTCAGTTTCTCGTTGAGCAGCACGTCGCGGTCGTTGCGGCTTTCCGAAGCGGCGAGAATGTCGGCGTCGACCGCCTCGTCGCGCTCGCCGCCGCCGGCAGCCACCACCATGTCCATCGTCGTGCAGAGATCGTCATTGCCCTTGATGCCGGCGTCGTCCAGCGCCATGCCGGCGGCATAGGTGCCGAGCCGCTGCCAGGTTTCCATCTGCCGCTGGTCGCCGCGCTTGGCGATCTGCAGGTTCCAGTCGATCTCCGGCAGCGGGTGGACGGTGTAGGGCGAGAAGCGGGCGGCTTCGAGCACCGGCTCCAGGCCGGGCTGGACGAGCTTGCGCCAATGCGCATCCGGGCCTTCTCCCAGCGAAGAGACAAGGCCGATGCCTGATATGACGACGTCGTGGGAGCTCATGGGCGAGGGTTCATGGGGCGGCTGTTGTGGGTCAGGCTAGAAGACAAGCCATTTCAGGCGTTCTTTGCCATGACCAGGGCGTCGATCTTGGCGCACAGGTTCTTCATGACGAAGTAATCGTCGGTCGAGGCCTTGCCGTCATTGACCTCCTGCGTCCACTTTTCCAGCGGCACCTTGATGCCGAATTCCTTGTCGATGGCAAAGACGATGTCGAGGAAGTCGAGGCTGTCGATGCCGAGATCGTCGATGGTGTGGCTTTCAGGGGTGATCGTGTCGATATCGATCTCACTGGTGTCGGCGATGATCTTGGCGACTTTGTCGAACGTGGTGGACAAGGGCTTTTCCTTCGGTTGCGGGCGGAATCTGTCCGCTGGTGTTTGCGCGCTGTCTAATCGGTTTTTCCGGGCAGGAAAAGGCCTGAACGCCGGGCGCAGATGGGATACCCACTCCGTAAACGCAAGAAGAGCCGTTGGCGACCCTCCCGGTGATATGCCGCAACCACCCCATCTCTGGTCATTGCATGTACCAGTGTACCGTGGTACGGAAATCCTATGACCACCATTGAACGCGTGCAGACCGGGGTTCGCCTGGAAAAACGATTGGTGAAGGTGCTCAAGGCCTTGGCCGAGCATCGCGACATGAGCTTGGGTGAACTCATCGAGGGCATCGTGCTGCATGCCTTCGAAGGCCAGACGCCGTTTTCCCCGACGACCCTGGAAACAATCGGCCAATTGAAGCGCATCTACGGAATGGAGCTTGGCGCAGCGGACAGCCACCGTCTGGTGGAAATCGCCGGGGAGGGGGATGACCAACCATCTTGAGCGCAGCCACAGCATCGTGCTTTCGGGGCCGATCGACCGCGTCTTTCCGCTGTTCACGCCGACTGGGGAGACCCTGTGGGTGGACGGCTGGGATCCGGAGTTTCTGCATCCACAAGACGAGGAGACGCGCCAGGGCATGGTCTTCAGGACCGCTCACGGTGATGAGACCACGCTCTGGGCCTGCACGGACTGGGACCCCGTGGCGCATCGCATCCGCTATGTCCGGGTGACGCCGGATACGCGTTTCGGATTTGTCGAGGTGGCCTGCCGCCCGACCGCTGACGGAGGCACGGAGGCGTCGATTGCCTACACGTTCACTGCCCTGAACGCGGCAGGAAGCTCGTATCTGTCCGAGCTGACGGAGGACGCGTTCGCGCAGATGATCGAGGGATGGAAGCTCCGTATCGAAGTGTGGCTGCAAGTGTGAAACATCTAACGCCAGGTGCCTTAAACTAACTGCCGCTAAGGGTGGAACTTTACCCTTCGCTTCGTCTCCCGGAACAGCGCCGCGCCAGAAGCTGTCCTTGCCAAGCTGATCGAGAAATGTCGCCTCTTGGGGCCGGCAGCGGGCTGGCAGCTTTGGCCCTCGGATCTTCAATAGCTGACCTTCAAGTCGGTGCGAGTAACGTCGTGACGTGACCCACAGCGGACTCTCGCTTTCTTCTGAAGCAGAGTCAGACTACGCAGCCATCTGTGCCCGCCGTATGTCGCG
>NZ_JBVVQE010000042.1:0-58841 GCF_055811435.1 Mesorhizobium sp. WSM4837 | reverse complement strand
TCTGGCTTTGAGCACATAAAAACGGCATCTAATTTGTGTTTGCACACGCCCCCCCCCCCCCGCATTGCCAACCGAATTGCGAAGGGCAATTCGGGGCAATCCGACCTCTCCCCGAGGGGAGAGGAGGTCGCCGACCTTGGCGTCAGCCTCTTCTCCCCAGCGGGGAGAAGGTGGCCGCGAAGCGGCCGGATGAGGGGGTGCTGCGCCGGAGATTGGCGAGCGGCTGCAAGCCAGCCGATCTCCCCCCTTGAGGGGGAGATGGCCGGCAGGCCAGAGGGGGGCGTGAAGGAACGCAAGCCTGATTCCAGATGCCGAAACTACTGCGCCGCCTTGATCTCGCTGACGATCTTCGAATAGTCGCGCTGGGCGTCGCCGACGTCGCGCAACTGCTCGAACTTGACCAGTTCGGCCACAGGCATGTTCATATTTGGGAATTTGGCGAGGAAATCCGCCGGCAGGCTTTCCATAGCCGGCTTGTTCGGCACCTTGTAATCGATGTTCTGAGCCGCCCAGGCGTGGTTCTTGGCGTCCAGCATGAAGTTGATGAACTGGAAGGCGGCGTCCTTGTTGGCCGATGCCTTCATCACCACCATCGTATCGACCCACAGGTCCGAGCCTTCCTTGGGTATGGTGTATTTAATCTGCGGATTCTCGGCGATGCCATAGTTGCACCAGCCATCCCATGCCTGCACCATCAGCGCCTCGCCCGAAACCAGCTTCGAATAGAAGGTGGTGTCGTCATAGGCGAGCAAGGTCTTCTTGGCCGAGATCAGCAGGTCCTTGACCTCGGCGAGCTTGGCCGGATCGGTTTCGTTGACCGAATAGCCCTTGGCGAGCTGCCCGGCGGCAAGCAGCCAGCGGTCGGTCGCCAGCATCGTGGTCTTGCCCTTGAGCGCCTCGGACGGGGCGAGAAGATCGTTCCAGCTGGCCGGCTCGGTCTTCACCAGATCCGAGCGGTAGCAGAGGCCGGTGGTGCCCCAGGTGTAAGGCACGGAAAAATTGTTGCCGACATCGTGCGGCAGCTTGGCCGCCTCAGGATAGAGATTGGCGAGATTGGGGATCTTGGCGTGGTCGATCGTCTCGATCAGGCCGAGATTGTTCAGCACTTCTGCGAACGGCGAGGAAACGAAGACCACGTCATAGCCCTTGCCGCCCGAAGCAACGAGCTTGCCCATGATCTCCTCATTGGTGGCGTGAACGACGACCTCGCCGGAAACGCCGGTCGCTGCTTTGAAGGCGGCCATGACGTCCGGCGCCATGTAGCCGTCCCAGTTGGAAATGACGAGGTCGGCGGCGGCCGCCGGCGCCGACAGCGCCATAGCGAGGCCAAGCGCGATCGCGGAAGTTTTTAACGAACGGTGCCGCAGGGTGGTGGCGGTCATGACAGACTCCCATTCTGGTTGATCGTCGAATTCAATCAATCGTCGGACCAGCTTGCGACCATGCCGCCGCTTCGATCCTGTTCCCCGGTCTTTTTATTGCCGATTGAACCCACAGTACTATTGCAGAAAAAAGTACGTCAATCCATAATTTGGAAAATCGCCGCGAAATCCAGCCGATCGCGCCCGCAAGGGCAATTGGTAAAATCGCAGCGGTCGAGCCCGTTCACGAGAAACGCCATGCAAGCCGTTGCCAGACGCCCGCGCACCAATCATCTTGATCTCGCGCAGCGCATTCTCGATGTAGCCCGGCAGCGCGGTTTCGAGGCCGGCGCCCATCTCCCGGAACAGCAGATCGCCTCGCTCTGCAACGTCTCGCGGACCCCGGTGCGGGCCGCGCTGCGCCTGCTCACCGAAAAAGGCGTCGTGCGATGGGAAGCCGAATCCGGCTATCGGCTGGCCGTTGACCTCACCAAGCAGGCGACGCTTGCCACTGACCTGCCAAGCGCCGAGGAGGACGAACTCGCGGAGATGATCCTGCGCGATCGGTCGGCGCGTCGGTTGGATCAGACGGTGACCATCGGCGCGTTGATGCGGCGCTACAGTGCCGAACGAAGGACAGTACTAAAAGCGCTAAAGAAACTGACAGACGAAAATCTTCTGGATCGCGCACCGGGACAGTCCTGGCTGTTCAGGCGAGCGCCAGACGATCCGGAGGCACAAGGGGAAAGCTATGAGTTCCGCCTGATGCTGGAACCCGCCGCCATTCTGGCGCCTGGCTTTCGGCTGGACGGGACCCGCGCGGCAGCGTTGCGCCAGGGCATGGAGGCGCTGCTGGCGCTGCCCGACGCCACATTCGTTATCAGAGAGTTCCAGCGGCTGGACATCGACTTTCACGGCCTAATCGCCGACGGCTCCAGCAACCGGTTCGTCGCCGACGCGCTGTCGGACCATCTCAGGCTGCGCCGGCTGCCGGGGACCTATGCCGGCGTCAACGTCTTCCGGCTGAAGCAATCGCTGCGCGAGCACCTGACCATACTCGACCAACTGGAAAGCCGGCAGTATGAGGTTGCAGCCGATCTGCTTCGCGTCCATCTGCGATTGTCCCGCAGCCAGCGACCGCAGGCGGCCAGTCGCGGCGCCCCCGCGTTGTTCGGCATGATCAGCCGGCCGGATTGACGAGGACCACGAGAACAGTGACGCGCAAAACCAGCCCGACTATCGCGTTGTTTCCCGAAGCGAGCTTCGGTGCCGCGCTCAATTGCGTCGGCATCGCGCAGGCCTTGCGCGCAAGGGGTGCGCGGCCGGTGTTCATCTGTCACGCCGGCTTTTCCGGCGTGTTCGCCGACTACGGGTTTCAGGAATACCAGTTGCCGACCGACGATCCGCTGACCGACAGCGAACGCCAGAGCTATTGGCAGGCCTTCGTGCGCCGGCATCTGCCGCATTTCAGGCTGAGCCCGATCGACCAGCTCGAAACCTACGTCGCCCCGACCTGGCAAGCGATCGTCGATACCGCGGTCAATGCCGAGGCGCCGCTGCGCAAATTGCTGACCCGGTTGAAGCCGGACGCCGTGGTGCTCGACAACGTCGTCATGTTTCCAGCACTTGCTGCCGCCGGTTGCCCATGGGTGCGCGTCGTCTCCTGCGCCGAGACCGAACTGCCCGACGCCGATGTACCGCCCTATCTGTCCGGTCTCGCCGCCGACGACCCCGGTCGCGCGGCCTTCGAGGCGCGCTACCTGGCAGCCGTCGCTCCGGCACATGACCGGTTCAACCGGCTTCGGACCGACGCCGGCCTTGCGCCCTTGCCGGAGGGGCTTTTTCTCGAAGCTTCGCCCGATCTCAATCTGCTGCTGACCCCAACCATCGTGCGCAGGCAGCGCGCCGAGCCGCTCGACCCGGCCCGCTTCGTCTATCTCGAAGGCTGCGTCCGTTCGGAAGGGCCGTTCGACGTGCCGGTCTTTCCACGCAATGACGGGCCGCTGGTCTATCTCAGCTTCGGCAGCCTGGGCGCGATGGATGTCGGGCTGATCGAGCGCATGCTCGCCGTGTTCGACCGGCTTCCGGCCCGCTTCATCGTCAATGTCGGCGGTCTGCGCGACAGCTATCGCGCGGTTCCGGACAATGTCTATCTCGACGCCTGGTTTCCGCAACCGTCGGTTGTCGCCAAGTCCGATCTCTTCATCCATCACGGCGGCAACAACAGCTTTTGCGAAGCGCTGCGTTTCGGCGTGCCGTCGCTGATCATGCCCTATTGCTGGGACGGGCACGACAATGCGCAACGCGCCGAGGAAACCGGCGTCGGCCGCTACCTCAGCCGCGATGGCTGGAGCGACGACGAACTGGAACAGGCTATCCTTGGCCTAATGGCCGACGGCGAGATGCGCTTTCGCCTCAAGGAGAATGCGGCCACCATGGCGCGGGCGCCGGGAACTGACGCCGCCGCCGAAGCCATTCTCGCCCTCGCAAGGACGTGACCTGATGCTCAACACCACGACAACGGATGCACCGCAAATGACCCCGACGGACGATCCGAAGCGATGGCTGGAGCAGCAGGGGATCAGGGAAGTCGAGTGCCTGGTGCCGGACGTGAACGGCGTCTTGCGCGGCAAGGCGTTGCCAACGGCCAAGTTCCTGAAGTCGCTCGAAGACCGCGCGCTCTACCTGCCGAGCAGCGCCTTCCTGGTCTGCATAGACGGCCGCTATTCCGGTTCCAACGACGAGGGCTTCGCCTATCAGGATCCCGACATGCGGATGGTGCCGGATGTCGCGACGCTCTGCCTTGCGCCCGGCGCTGGAGCTGAAAAGGCCTATGTCTTCGCCGATGCGTTTCACATGGACGACCGGCCGTGGATGGCCTCGCCACGTCATGTGTTGAGGGCCGTGCTCGATCTCTATCACCAGCGCGGCTGGCGGGCAGTGGTGGCGCCGGAGCTCGAATTCTACCTGACCGCGCCCAATCCCGATCCCGATCGGCCGTTGATCGCGCCGGTCGGGCGCAATGGCCGCTCCGAAACCGTGCAGCACCCCTATGACATGGCGGCGCTGGAGGAATTCGAGCCGGTGATCCAGCGGCTCTACGACCATGCCGCAAAGGCCGGGCTGCCGCTCGATACGCTGATCCACGAGTCAGGCACGGCGCAGTTGGAGATCAATTTCCTGCATGGCGACGCGCTGCCGCTGGCCGACAAGGTGCTGCTGTTCAAGCGGATGACGCGCCGGGCCGCGCAGGATAATGGCATGCATGCGACCTTCATGGCCAAGCCGATCGCCGCACAGGCCGGCAGCTCCATGCATCTCCACATGTCGGTCATCGACGAGGCCGGGAATACGCTGTTCGCCGGGCGTGACGATGCCGACACCGAGATGTTCGGGCATTTCATCGGCGGCCTGCAGAAATACATTCCGGAGGTGATGCCGCTGTTTGCGCCGAACGTGAATTCGTTCCGCCGCATCCGGCCGAACCACAGCGCGCCCGCCAACATCGAGTGGTCGCATGACAATCGCTCCTGCGGCCTGCGCGTGCCGGCCGGCGGGCGGGCCGCACGGCGGGTGGAAAACCGGCTGCCCGGCGCCGATGCCAACCCCTATCTGGCGATGGCCGGCTCGCTGCTCTGCGGCTATCTCGGCGTCGAGGAAAAGCTCTCGCGTTCGCCCGAGGCATCGGGCAACGCCTATCGCAGCAAGAGCACGCTGCCGAAAACCATGGAGGAGGCGCTCGACCGTTTCGCCGCCTGCAGTCCGGTTCGGGACTTGCTCGGCGAGGATTTCGTCCAGACCTATTTGCGCGTCAAAAGCGTCGAGCTCGACCTGTTCCAGAGCGTCGTCACCAGCTGGGAACGCGACCACCTGCTGCTCAAGGTCTGATGATGGGCTTCAATTCCGGCCTGGACATCGGCAGATCCTACTATGTCGCGACCGCCAATCCAGCCCCTGATCATCCGGCGGCGCTGCAGGCCGACGTCGACGCCGATCTGGTGGTGGTCGGCGGCGGCTGCACCGGCTTGTCCGCAGCCCTTCATGCCGCCGAGCGCGGGCTGAAGGTGGTGCTCCTCGAAGGCGGCAAGATCGGCTGGGGGGCGTCGGGGCGCAATGGCGGCCAGATCATTCCAGGCCTGCGCAAGGGCGCCAAGGGCCTGGCCAAGCTTTATGGGCCCGAACGGGCGCGGGCGCTTTTTGATCTCGCCCTCGAGGCGCGCGGGCTGGTGCTCGACCTGATCGAGCGCCATGCCTTCGATTGCGACCTCCGGCTCACCGGCCATCTGGCCGGTGCGATAAACGGCTCCGACCTGCGCGATCTCGAGGAAGAGGCCGAGTGCCTTGCCACAGTAATGAACTTTCATGAGGTCGAGATGCTGTCGGCGGCGCGGGCGCGTGAAATGGTGAACACGCCCTATCACGGCGCCATGTACGAGAAGCTCGGCGGCCATATGCATCCTCTGAACTACACGCTGGGTCTTGCTCGCGCCGCGGCAGCGGCAGGCGTTACCATCCACGAGAATTCGGTGGCGCTGCGGCTGGAGCGGGAACCTTCCATCCGGGTTTCCACGGCCAAGGGCTCGGTCCGGGCCCGGCATGTCGTGCTGGCCGGCGACGCGCTGCTTCAGGGGCTCGAACCGCGCGTCAACAGCCGCATCATGCCGGTCGGCAACTACATCATCGCGACCGAGCCGCTGGACGACACCAGCGACCTCATCCCAAGCAATGCCGCCGTTTCCGACACACGCTTCGTCGTCAACTACTACCGGCTGTCGGCGGACGGCCGCCTGCTGTTCGGCGGTGGCGAGCGCTACACGCCGTCGCCGCCCGCCGACATTGCCGGCTTCGTGCGGCCGCATATGGAAAAGACCTTTCCGCAATTGCGCGGCCGCCGCATCGAGCATGCCTGGGGCGGGCTGGTCTCGGTGACGACATCGCGCCTGCCGGATGTCGGCCACTATGGCGAAGTCTATTTTGCGCATGGCTATTCCGGCAAGGGCGTGATCCTGTCGACGCTGTCGGGAAAGCTGCTTGCCGAGGCGATCACCGGCGATGCGTCGCGGCTCGATCTGTTCTCGACGCTGAAGCCAATGTCATTTCCCGGCGGTACCGCCCTGCGCGGCCCGCTCTATGTGCTCGGCATGCTCTGGTACGCCATGCGCGATCGCATCAAGCATTGAGCAAGCAGTCCACTGCCGCCGTGGTCTTGCGAGGAGGGCAGCCGGCTGCAGCTTCCCGACAAATTTGACCATGTGGACAAAGGTCGGATGCCGTTCCATAGTTCCCTCGCCTGATATCCAAAGAAACAGCCGGCTCGACACGGCGCCAATCAGAGGGGCATGCAATGGAAAACGGGAAGAGCAAAATCCAATCGAAACGCGAAGGGCTTTCGCGACGCGATTTGCTGGAACTCGGCGCGCTCGGCCTGGCGGCAACCATGCTGCCGGGCCAGGTCTTGGCGCAGGACAAGAAGCTGAAGGTGGCGGCGATCTTCGCCACGCCGACCGAGGAGCCATGGGTCCACCAGATCCATGTCGCCCTGCAGAGGGCCGAGAAGGAACTCGGCATCGAATACAAATGGTCGGAGAAGGTGCAGACGGCCGATTTCAGCCGTGTGATGCGCGAATATGCGCAAGGCGGCTATGAGCTGGTGCTGGGCGATGCGTTCGCTGCCGAACGCGAATCCCGCCGCACCGCCAAGCAGTTTCCGAAAGTCGCCTTCCTGTTCGGCTCCGGCGCCGGGCCGGCCGAGCCGAATTTCGCTGTCTTCGACAATTGGATCCACGAGCCCGCCTATCTCTCCGGCCTGATCGCCGGAAAGATGTCGAAATCAGGCACGATCGGCGCCGTTGCGGCGATGGGCATTCCGGAAGTGAACCGGCTGGTCAATGCCTTCTTTGCCGGCGCCCGCGAGGTCAATCCTGACATCAAGAGGAAGGTCGCATTCATCGGCTCTTTCTTCGACCCGCCAAAGGCCAAGGAAGCGGCTATCGCCCAGATCGACGCCGGCGTCGACGTGATCTATGCCGAACGTTTCGGCGTCATCGAAGCGGCAGTCGAGAGGAAGATCCTCGCCATCTCCAACATGTCCGACCAGTCCAACCTCGGCCCGGACACGGTGATCACCGGCCCGGTCTGGGACATGTATCCGACAGTCGAGCATGCGATCAAACTGGTCAAGGCCGGCGTCTTCACCGCGCAGGACTATGGCGATTTCTCGCGCATGGCCAAGGGCGGCTCCTTTCTGGCGCCCTACCACAAATTCGACAAGACGCTGCCCGCCGACGTCAAGGAGCTGGTCGAGAAGAAGAAGGCCGAAATCCTCGACGGCAATTTCCGTGTCGTCGTCGACGAGAACACGCCGGTTTCGGATTGAGCGGCGCAGCCCTCCCCCTTGAGGGGAGGGTGCCGAGCGAAGCGAGGCGGGTGGGGTGATCTCAGCTGCCTCGAGCTTTAGACCGATAAGGATGGAGCGCGTCACAGCGGACCCCACCCGGCCCTTCGGGCCACCCTCCCCTCGAGGGGGAGGGATATCAGCGCCATCTCCCACCAGGAGCACCCTCGCCTTTGCCCGCCCCTCTCATCGAAATGCGCGGCATCTCCAAGAGCTTCGGCGCCGTCATGGCGAACGAGGCCGTCGATCTTAGCGTCGCACCCGGCGAAATTCTCGGGCTGCTGGGTGAAAACGGCGCCGGCAAGACGACGCTGATGAACGTGCTGTTCGGCGCCTATGCCCCCGACGCCGGCGAGATCCTGGTTCAGGGCCGGCCGGTGACGATCAACAACTCGGCCGATGCGCTCGCCGCCGGCATCGGCATGGTGCACCAGCATTTTCATCTGGCGCCGCGGCTTTCGGTGCTGGAAAACCTGCTGATAGGCATTCCCGGCAAATCGGGCCGGATCGACCGCGCCGGCGGGCTGGCGCGACTGGCGGAGATCGGCCGCCAGCATGGCCTCACGCTCGATCCGGACCTTCCCGTCTCGGCGCTGTCGATCGGCGAGCAGCAGCGGCTCGAAATCGTCAAGGCGCTGTTTCGCGGTGCAAGGCTGCTGATCCTCGACGAGCCGACGGCGGTGCTGGCGCCGACAGAGGTCGACGGGCTGTTTTCGGCGCTGCGGTCGATGGCTGCCCAGGGTCTCGGCATCATCTTCATCTCGCACAAGCTCAACGAGGTCAGGGCGTTGACCCATCGCTGCGTCGTGCTGCGGCATGGCCGCGTGGCCGGGCGCGTCGACGCACCTGCCAGCACGACATCCTCGGAGATGGCGCGGCTGATGTGCGGCCACGAGATCGTTCCGCCGGCCAGGGGACCGTCGACACCGGGTGCCGCGGTGCTGACCCTGGACGGCATCTCGACGTCGCGCCATTCCGGCATGGCGCTGCGCGATGTCTCGCTTTTGGTGCGCGCCGGCGAGATCCTCGGCATTGCCGGTGTCTCGGGCAACGGCCAGCGGGCGCTTGCCGAGGTGATCTCCGGCGTTCGCGCGCCCGATGCCGGCCGGATGACGATAGCCGGCAAAGCTGTCTCGCGGTTCTCGCCGCGCGAGGTGCAGGCGCTCGGTCTCGGGCGCATCCCGGAAGACCGGATGACGACGGGACTGGTCACCAACCTGCCGCTTGCCGATTCGATGGTGCTGCCGCGCATCGGCACCGGGGCGTTCAGCCGCAACGGTCTCCTCAGGCCCGATGCGATCCGCGCCTTCGCCGAAGAACAGATCAAGGCCTATGACATACGCTGCCCCGGGCCGATGACGCGGGCCGGAGCGCTGTCCGGCGGCAATCTGCAAAAGGCGCTGCTGGCGCGTGAGCTCGCCTTCGACCCCAAGGTGCTGATCGTGTCGCAGCCGACGCGCGGCCTCGACATTGGTGCGGCGCGCTTCATCCACGAAAAGTTCCTCGACATGCGTGCCAGGGGCTGCGGCATCGTCGTCATCGGCGAAGACCTCGAAGAGCTGCTGATGCTCTGCGACCGCATCGCGGTGATGTATGAGGGGCGCATTGCCGGCACGTTGGACAGCGCCGACGCCACGATCGCGCGGCTCGGACTGATGATGACCGGAGCGGAGGGCCATAGTTGATGTTCCGCCTCGAAGCCCGCACCTCAACGCCCGCCTGGTTCAACCTGGCTCTGCCGTTGCTGGCCATCGGCGCGACATTGGTGCTGTGCAGCGGCCTCATTGCGCTGGCCGGTGCCGGGGTGATCGAGGCCTATGGCGTGATGTTCTCGGCGTCGCTGGGCGACAGCTACGCGATCACCGAAACGCTCGTGCGCGCAACACCGATGATCTTCACCGGGCTTGCCGTGGCGGTCGCCTTCCGCGCCAAATTCTGGAATATCGGCGCCGAGGGGCAGTTGCTTGCCGGTGCGGTGGCGAGCTGTGCCGTCGGCGCCATTCCGATGCCGGGGCCGCTTGCCATGCTGATGATGGCGCTCGCCGGCGCCGCCGCCGGTGCTGGGGTCGCCCTGATCCCGGCAACGCTGCGGGTGAAATTCAAAGTCGATGATGTCGTTAGTTCACTGCTGCTCAACTCGGTCATCTTCTACGCGTTGATGGCGCTGATCGAAGGCCCGTGGAAAGACAGTTTCAGCGGCTACCCGATCTCGCCGCCGATCGAGGATTCAGCCAATTTCCCGGTGCTGCTCGAAGGCACGCGGCTGCACCTCGGCGTCGTGGCGGCTTTCGTGGCCGCGCCGGTCATCTGGTTCCTGATCATGCGCACGACGCTCGGCTTCAGGATCAGGGTCATCGGCGAAAATCCCGAGGCCGCGCGCTATGGCGGCGTCCATGTCGAACGGGTGCTGATCTCGACGGCGCTGCTGTCCGGGGCGCTCGCCGGGCTTGCCGGCGTCAGCGAGGTCGGCGGCGTGCATTTCCAAGTGATGAGCGACATCTCGCCGGGCTATGGCTATTCCGGCATCGTCGTCGCCATGCTGGCGAGGCTCAATCCACTTGGCGTGATGCCGGCGGCGCTGTTCCTCGCCGCCGTGATGACCGGCGCCGAGGCGATGTCGCGGGCCACCGGCGTTCCGGCCTTCCTCAGCGACGTTATCCAGGGCACCGCGCTGCTCGCCATGCTGGTGGCGCTGCTGTTCACGGCCTATCGCATCCGCCGCGTCGGCGCCGCACGATGAGCGTCGTGCTCGAACAGATTTTTCAAGTCGGCTTCCTCGCCGCGATCATCCGCATCGCCACGCCTTTGGCTTTCGCGACGCTGGGCGAGATGTTCTCGGAGCGGGCCGGCGTGCTCAATCTCGGCATCGAAGGCATCATGCTGTTGTCGGCGATGACCGGCTTCACCGCGACCAGCCTCAGCGGCAGCCTGTGGCTCGGCGTGCTTGCGGCGGTGCTGACCGGTGCGCTGATGGGTGCCGTGCATGCGCTGTTCACGGTGGCTCTCGGCCTCAGCCAGCATGTCTGCGGCATCGGCGTGACGCTGTTCTCGTCGGGCCTCGCCTATTTCCTTTACCGGCTGATCTTCGGCCAGCAATCGGTGCCGCCCAGCATCAAGAGTTTCGAAACGCTGCCGATCCCTGTTCTCTCCGACATCCCGGTGCTCGGACCAGCCGTGTTCAACCAGTTTTCGCTGGTCTACATGGCGATGGCAGCTGTTCCCCTTGCCGCCTTCGTGCTCTATCGGACTCCGTGGGGCCTGTCGGTGCGCATGGTCGGCGAAAATCCGCGCGCCGCCGATTCGGCCGGCGTCGGCGTCATCGCCACTCGCTTCCAGGCGGTGATCCTTGGCGGTGCCCTGATGGGGCTGGCCGGGGCTTTCCTGTCGATGGTGCAGTTCAACGCCTTCACCTTCGGCCTCGTCTCCGGGCGTGGCTGGGTGGCGATCGCGCTCGTCGTCTTCGGCCGCTGGGATCCCTGGCGTTCGGCAGGGGCCGCCCTGCTGTTCGCCTTCGTCGATGCCCTGCAACTGCGCATGCAGGCGAGCGGGCTCGGCCATATCCCCTATGAGGCGTTCCTGATGCTGCCCTTCATCTTCACCATCGTCGCCATGGCGGTGATGTCACGCAACGCCGTCGCGCCTTCGGCGCTCCTCAAGCCGTTCCGCCGCGAAGAACGCTGACAGGGCGGGGAAGGGAATTCTCAGCCACCGCTTAGCGCCCGCATCACATTCGGCAGCGCCGGCAGCGTCAGCAAAACCGTGCCGGCAAGCCAGATCGACGCGACGACGATGCTCCTGGGGCGCGCCGACCAGCGCTCATAGAGAGCGGCCGGCACGCCGGCGAGCATGATGGTCATCGTCGACAGGATCAGCGCACTTGCCATGTAGACGATCTGGCTCAGGGGAGGCGCCCAGCCCGGATACCAGATCGGATAGAACAGGAACACCATCAGCACCCACGGCGAAAAGATGCCGTTGACGATGGCGACCGCCATGACCGGGACAAGACCGTTTCTGTCCATTGCCTCAACCCCCCTGCGAAGCCATCGGCGCAATGCCGAAATTGATCAGAAAGACGAGGTAGAACACGCGCAAGGCCATAAGCCAGAGCACGCTGAAGACGATCACCACCGGCTGGGTCAGGATCGACGGGGTAATGCTCCGCACGGCCCGCAGGAACGGGTCCGTGACACTCTTGAAGAAGCGCCAGATGTAGTTGTCCCAGCTTTCGGGCACGAAGAGGCCGAGCAGGAGACGCCCCATCAGAGTGTACATCACCGCGGCAAGGATGAAATTCGGGATGTGGAAATACCAATAGGACCAGAAATCGTTCATGGGGGAGTTTCCAAGCAGCGGCGGCGCCGCGTTATGCCAGCGACGCCTCCAAAATGAAAGCGGGGTCCGTCACCGGACCCCGCCTTGAGCGCCGATCGCTATGCGCGATCAGGCAGTCTTTTCTTCCATCATCTGCTTGCCACGCGGCACACGCAGTTCCTCGATGAACTCCTGCATTGCCAAAGATGGTTCCCTGGTCAGCCTGGAGACAACGATCATGACCAGGAAGCCGACAGGCAGGCCGAACGCGGCTGCCGACAGGTTCTTGACGCCCCACCAGTTGGCGATGGTCTGGGCATGCTTGTCGAGTGCCGCCCATGCAGCGGCCTGAGCGTCCGGAGCAGCAGAAGCCCAAGCCGCCTTCAGCTCCGCATATTTTGCAACGGCGTCAGCCGGTGCCGCGGACAGGCCACTCCACGTCTCGTAAAATCCTACTGCGCCGTAGCGGGTGCCGAGCAAATAATAGAGGCAGATGCCAAAACCGGCGATCATGCCTGCGACAGCGCCGGCAGAGTTTGTGCGCTTCCACCAAACGCCGAGCACCAGCGCAGGGAACAGACCCGCGGCGGCAAGCGAGAATGCCCAAGACACCATGGCGAGGATGTCGCCCGGCTTGGTCGACGCCACGTAGGCGGCGGCGATGGCCACGAGCACGAGCAAAATACGCGACACCACCAGACGGCGGGCGGTCGGAGCATTCTGGTCGATCATCTTGTAGTAAATGTCGTGGCTGAGCGCGTTGGCGATGGCCAGCAGCAGGCCATCCGCAGTCGACAGCGCGGCGGCAAGTCCGCCGGCGGCGACGAGGCCCGAGATGACGTAGGGCATGCCGGCCATTTCCGGCGTGGCCAGCACGATCATGTCGGCGTTGAGGTTGATGTCGGCAAACGAAAGCGCTGTCACGCCCTTTTCGGCGCAGGCCGCTGCAATTGCTGCCGCGTCAGTGGCAGCCTTGCCGCAGATCTGTACGAGCGTGCCGTCCGCTGCCGCCCAGCGCATCATCCATCCGGCTTTCTCACCGATGTTCTCGGGCGTCAGGCCCGACGCCACCAGGTCGAGCATCGTCAACTTGGCGAACGCCGCATAGGCGGGCGCGGTGAAATAGAGGATGAAGATGAACAGCAGCGACCAGGCGACCGAGACGCGCGCTTCACGCACCGACGGGGTGGTGAAGTATCGCATCAGGATGTGCGGCAGGGATGCCGTTCCGACCATCAGGCAGAAAATAAGCAGGAAGTAGTTGAGCGCGTTGTAGCCGCCATGCACGAACGGCGTGATGTGATGCACCGCGATGCCCTGCGCCGTTTCAAGCGCGGTGATGCTTGCGAGTGCCTGTCCCTGCATCAATTGCGGGATCGGCACGCCGGTTTTCACGGTGGACATCCAGATGGCTGGGATCAGGTAGGCGATGATGAGCACGATGTACTGTGCGACCTGCGTCCAGGTGACGGCGCGCATGCCGCCCAGCATCGAGCAGACCAGGATGCCGGCGAGGCCGACATAGACTGCTACGTTGAAGTCGAGGCCGAGGAATCGTGCCGAGATGATGCCGGTCGCGTAGATCTGCGCCACCACATAGGTAAATGAGCAGGAGAACAGCACGACCACGCCGATAAAGCGTGCCAGATTGCCGCCATAGCGCGCCGACAGGAAGTCTGGAACAGTATAGGCGCCGAATTTGCGCAGATAGGGCGCAACAAGGATGGCCACGAGCACGTAGCCACCGGTCCAGCCCAGCACGAAGGCGAGGCCGTCATAGCCGAGCAGATAGAGCGTGCCGGCCATGCCGACGAAGGATGCGCCTGACATCCAGTCAGCGCCGGTCGCCATGCCATTGTAGATCGCCGGGACCCTGCGCCCCGCCACGTAGTACTCGCCGACCTGCATGGTGCGGCTGAGAATGCCGATCACGGCATAGATTGTGATCGTGAACGCCACGAACAGATAGCCGATGATTCTGTTGGGGACGCCCATCGCGCTGATGATCGCCATCAGGATGATGAAAGCTATGAAGCCGCCGGTGTAGATGCCGTAGATGCGGCCGAGATTGGAGGTGAAGTCGCGTCCGCCTGCCGTAGTCGCTGTCGTGTTAGCCATTGAAGTTCCCCCGATCATTCTTCATGGACTCCATGCTCTTCGTCGATTGCGTTCTGGCGCCGTGCGAACCAGAACAGCATGACGACGAAGGCGATGAGCGAACCCTGAGCGGCCATGTAGAAGCCGAGCGGAAAGCCAAATATGACGATGGTGTTGAGCTGCTCCACGAACATGTGGATGACGTAACCGAAGAATACCCACAGACCCAGCATGGTAAACATGAGGCCCCTGGTCTTGTTCCAATAACTTACGCGGTCTGGCGTCGCCATAGCTTGAACCCTCCCTTGATTGGCAGCTTGCGAACCGTCTCGACCGCAAGGCGCCGTTTAAAGCTTGCCTCTTCCGCTGACGCGGAAGCCCTCCGGCATAGGTCGCGGCCAGGTATAGAATCAGCCGACCGTAACTTTGTATGAGTATCACTTCTTGTCGCGCCTGTTCATACGACTTTAGAATCGGTGAGAGGACTGGAGAATCGGTGGGAGGACTTGAATCGGTAAGAGGGCTGGCCGTGCGGCGTCGCGAGGGCTAAACGGTCAATATCGGTTGGAAACAAGACCGAAGGAGAGCGCCATGGGCCTGCTGAACAATTTGTTGCCCGAGTTCCTGCGCAAGCCGCAGCCGATCGTCAGCGTCGGCGAACTGGCTGACTTCATGGATTCTCGCGCCGCCTTCCTGGCCCAGAAAAGCATCGTCGAGTTCTGCCGCGTCAGGGCAGGAGTCTACTGGCAGAAGCTGTTCAGCGAGAAGGAGTTCCAGGCGGCGCTGAACCATTCACGCTGGCGCGCCTACCCTGCGTGTTACGCCATGATGGCGGAAATGGTGGAGGGTGCGCTGCGCGAACCCGCCGGCTTGCGCCAGCGGGGCCTGCCGGCGGCGCTGGAAAAAGTCGCCCTGGCAAGCTTCTCCAAATATGCCGTTCCGGCGGGCTCGCCCCCCACTTTCTGGGAGGACGCCGCCGAGCTCACCCGCCAGCGCCTCGCCGCCACCCAGATCGGCCCGCCGCGGCCGGTGCGCGAGATCCCCGAGCCGCTGGCGCGAACGGTTTTCGAGATGGTACCGATCCACCCCAATCTGCTGACCAACGATTACGACTATATCTTCAACTTCCTGAGAATGAATCTGCTGCGCGCGCATGAGGATTTCCTGGTGAAGGCCGACCGCAGCGCCCTCGTCGACCAACTGCTTGGCGCCGCGCGCAGCTGAGTTTGTTTACTGTCCGAGCGTCGCCGGCGATGCGAACAGCAGGTCCCGCACCAGGTCGGGTGCCGACTGAAGGCGCTTGATGAGGCTCTTGAGCTGTGCCTGCTGCTCGCGCGCCAGCGCATTGATCTCGACGCGGTTGGATACCGGTATACCGGCGTAGATGTCATGCGTCTGCTGAGCGAGCAGCAAGCCGACCAGCATGGCGTGGCCGGCCAGCATCGCCTTCATGTCGGGCTCGCCGCCAATATCCAGGGCGATCAGTTGCTCGAGCCGGGCACGGGTGCTCCGCTCGCGGATGCCTTGGCGAATTGCAAGCGTGCGTGCGGTCGCGACGATTGGAAAAAGGCCATGCTTCTTGATGTCCAGCCGGCCATTTTCAAGCTGAAAGCCGCCAAAGACAGTGAAGGGACTGCCGGTCGTCATCTGCTCGCCGAGCAGCTTCGCGAACACCGGCTCGGCGTGGGCACGGTCATAGGCATATTCGATGAACTGCGCGGCCAGTGCGGTGTCGCCATGCACCGGTCGCAGGTCGTAGACGATATCGACGTTGAGCAGGTCCTCAGGCCGCAGGCGGCGAACCCAATCCTCGACGCGCCGCTTCCAGGTGGAGAGGCTACCGCGGAATGCGGCATTCGAGGCCATTACCCCGCCTTTGCAATACGGCACGCCTGAGATGTCGAGCATGTCGGCGAGCCTGGCGCCGAGATTCTTGAACCAGCGATCTTCGGGCCCATCCGGCTCGCCATCTGCAAAGACGATTGCGTTGTCCTGGTCGGGGGCCATCAGGCTTTCGCCACGGCCGCCCGAGCCGAGCACAAGCACGGCGTAGGCGCAGGGCGGCGGGCCGTGACCTTCTATCTGCATCTGCTGTTCGGCAAGCACCGCGGCGCGGCGGGTAAGCGAGCAAAGTTCGTCGCTGATGATTTCCGCCACCACGCGCGGGTCGATTGCTTCGCCGATGAGCGATCGTACCACGCCCGGCAGCATCGACCAGCTGGCCGCCAGTTCGGCGGCATCCCTGGCATGTTCGATCGTGTCGTCGAGATCGATGGCAGCGGCGGCGCGAAGCCTCAGCAGGTCGCGCGCCGAAAGCACGCCGACCAGCATGCCGCCTTCGTCGCGGACGGCGAGGTGGCGGACCTTCAGCCGATCCATGCGGCCGATCGCCCGATAAGCGAAGGCGGCGGCGCGGATGCTTATCAGCGGTCGCGTCGCGATTTTTCCGACCGGCATGTCAAAAGCCCGCTCGGCGTCGGACGATATGCGGCGCAGCAGGTCACGCTCGGTAACGATGCCATACGCCTCAATCGCTTGATCCGGCGTTCCACGCTCGGACACGAGGACCGAGCTGATCTTGCGCTTGACCATGAGGTCGATGACCTGCCTTGTCGGTTTGGTCGACTTCACCACGACTGGCGGGCTGCTCATGAGGCTGCCGACGCGATGGCGATAGGCATAGGGATCAACCGGCTGAAACGCCGGAGCCTGGGGTCGCGACACCGGCTCGGCCCAGCCGGCGCGATGGCCGGCTTCGAGAGCGTCCGAAAGGGCAAGGCAGGCAACCTCGGCCTCTCCAAGTGTTCGGATGTTGCGTTTGCGCAACTCCGGAATCAACGCGGCAAAGATGTCTCCGGCCGCAATCGCATCGCCCAGAGCCGAATGCCGGCCGGTTATCTCCAGGCGAAGCCATCCGGCGATCGTTTCCAGCGAATGGTCTGCCAGATTGGGATTTGCTATGGTTGCAAGAAGCCGGACGCACAGCGCCCGAGGCTTTTTCCAGGGCAATCGGGCGCGTCGGCATTCGCGTTCCAATACCGCCAGGTCGAAGCCGATCGAATGGCCGACGAGGATGCGGTCGCCGACGAACTCCTGGAATTGTGCCCATGCATCCGGGAAGCTGCCGGCTCCGTCAACATCGGTATCGGTGATGCCATGGACGAGCGAAGCCTCGGACGGGATTGCTTCACCGGGATCGATGAGGAGATCGAGCTGAGTTTCCCGGACGACCTTGCCATGCGCGATGCCGATCGCGCCAATCTGGACCACGCGCGCCCTGGTGGCGTCGGGCCCGGTTGTTTCGGTGTCGACGGCGGCAGCCGCAATTGCTATCAGCGGTGTCGCGCCGCTCGGCGGCTTCAATTCCGTCTCCTTCGGCATAGCCGATAGCCTTCCTCTGCCGGATGTCTTGCCCAGACAATGCCTGTCCGAGGCAGCGCCTGTCGGTGCGGAAAGGTTCGATCCGGCTTGCCATGCAACATAGAGGGCGCCGGCCGGCCGCGTCGATGGCCGTATTTCAGGCTGTTGCGTTCGCAAAGTTGCGCTGGGGAGTCGCGCGCCTGCACGCCCATGCTGAATTCCCAGAGGTATACCCGTCCTGGCGGCACATTCGCCTTAAAGTGATTTGATACGGTCGCAGCGCTCGCACATTGTCGGCGAGCTTGCTGCCGAGGGCGCCGATGGATGAGATCAGGCGGGTTGCTGTGGGGTGCATCGGGCGCGCCGTCATGTTCGGCTCGCTTGCCATTGGCTGTGTCATGGTCGGATTCTCCTTCAACCCGGTGTCTGCATTTCGCTCCGGCGCGTTCCTCACGCTGACCATGGTTCTGGCGCTGATGTGGAAAGCCACGACCGCAGCCTTCAAAAATCCCAAGCACACCGAAGTCTGGCTCTACCTCGATGAGAAATCGCGCCCAGCCGATGCCTCGGCACGACGGGTGTTCGGCACCATCATGGGCGACGTTTATAGACTCTACGCCCGGATCGCGCTCGGCGTCGCGGTCGGGTTCTTCCTTGTGTCGCTCGTGCTGATGCTGTTCGGCCTGGAAGCTTACAGGCCGCCCGCCAACTAGGCGGCCGCTCCGCCCATCCCTGCCCGCCCGCACGACCGGGCGTTTTGCCATCGAGCCGATCGGCCTCGGAAAGTGCCGCGCTAAGCAGCAAACAAACCAAATTGTGCTCAGGTTGGAGAAAAACATTCTAAGGATCGCTGGAAAATAGCACTCGACAAAGTCTACTGATTTAATAGATTAACTGCCGAGACGGAGGTCGATATGTCCTATTTCCAGAACACCCACACTGCCCGCAAAGGCCAAAGTCTCGGTTCCGAGCAGACTTGGCGGCCGGCCTATGCGGGCGCCTTTGCCTATCTCGTCTTTGCCCTTGCGTTCGTGTTCACCGGGGCGGTCGTTCTGGGTTTTGTTCCCTGACTTTGGAGCCCGCGAGTCATCGGGCCTGACTAAAGGGATAGCTGTCTGCCGTTTCGCGATATCGGAGTTGAATGAACCGAGTCCCGGTGCGCTTTCGCGCGCTTGACCCCAACGTGATGGAGGAGATGGCAATGCCGTTCGAGTTCACGCATGTTCCCGGTAAAACTCACCCGGCCGACCCAACCGCGCCGTTTTTCTACGATTTCGCGGAAACCGCGACAAAGCTGTCGCTGATCGAGGACATCGGTTTCCAGAAAATCGTCGTCGACGATCCGGCCGGGCTGCTGACCAATATGGATATTGCCGCCCGGGCGCTGGACCGCACTTCTTCGCTCGAGATCGTTCTCACGCATTGGGCTGGTGTGATCGACCCGACGGTGGCGGCACGGCAATTGGCGGCCCTCGACGCGAAAAGCGGCGGTCGGCTGTCGCTCAGGATGCTCAGCGAGCCGCTGAACGACGACGATGCCGAAACACGCCCGGTCGGTCATACGGTTGTCTGGCAGCGCATCGATGAATATCTGGTGCTGCTGAAACGGTTGTGGTCGAACGACAGGCCGTTCGACCATGAAGGCGCCTTCTACAGCGTCAGCGGCGGCTATGTGCCGCGCAAGGGGCCGCGTAGCGCCGGGGTGAGCATCCGCATGGGCGGACGGTCCGGAACGGCGCTCAGAGTCGCCGGGCGGCATGCCGATGTCTTCGAGCTGACGCCGGGTTCGCTCGACGAGATCCGGCAACTGATGGAGCGGGTTCGCAATGCCGCCGCCGAACACGGTCGGGCCGGCAAGCTGCGTTTCGCGCTCCCCGTCCGGATCCGTTCGGAGGGCAACGCTTCCTGCCAGAAGGCGGTCGAATTTGTCGGGCCGCCGACACAAGTCGCGCTTTCCCTGCTTCCTTATGCTGCCCTGGGAATCGAGGAGTTCATGATCGTCGGTGTCGACAGGCCGGGCGGCATCGCGGCGGCGGGCCGCGAGGTGATCGCGCTGCTGCGCAATTCGCTGACGCGCCGCGAGGCCGATGTCCCTCAGCCCGGCGCGTTTGCGCCTCGCGTGATCCGCGAAGCACGCGCCGGCTGAGCGCGTGCTATGCGCTTTGTGGTCGCCAACCCGAAGCGCGTGGCCATTGCCGGCCTTTCCACATCAGCACCATGAAGTAAGGCCCGCCAACCAGGGCAGCAAGCAAACCCGCCGGAATCTGCCACGGGAAAATCAGCATCCGGCCGGTCCAGTCGGCCGAGACAAGCATCATCCCGCCAAGCATCGCGGAAGCGAAAAGCTGCGGCAACGCGCGTTGAAGACCGAGCATGCGGGCCAGGTGCGGCGCCATCAATCCGACGAAGCTCAGCGGCCCGATGACCAGCGTGGCTATTGTCGTCGGCACCGAGATAAGCACCAGGAGGACGACCCGCACGCGAAACAGGCCAAGCCCGAGCCCGCGCGAGGCGGCTTCTCCAAGCGGCAGGATTTCCAGCCAGCGGCTGGTGAGGGGCACGATGGCGAGCAGAGCAGTCGCCGTCACGGCAGCGATTGAGGCATCGGCGGCGGTGGCTCGGTAGGTGGAGCCGGACAGCCAGCCGATCAGCGTATCGAGCCGAGGATCGCCGCTGGCGAGCATCACCGCCGAGAATGCCGACGCCATCGTCGCCACGGCGACCCCGGAAAGCAGCAACCGATCAGGCGCGAGGGGCTGCCGGCGGGCGGTCGGCGAAACCATCGCCAGGCTGACCAGCGCCCCGACGAGACCGGCCGCGATCATCGCCGGACGGTTGACATCAGAAGTCGCGACGAAGAGCAGCAGTATGCCTAGCGAGGCGCCGCCTGAGATACCCAGCACCTCGGGCGCCGCCATCGGATTGCCGGTCATCCGCTGCATCAGCGTGCCGACCACGCCAAGCATCATGCCAGCGCAAACCGCGACGACGATGCGAGGCGCTCTGAGCGGCAGCAGGTCGGCAAGTTCGGCGGCCGAGGCCACGTGCCAGCCGGTCGCGCCTCGCCCGATGACAAGCGCGGCGCAGAGAAGAAGCGCCATCGCGACGAGCCCGAGCAGCAGACAGGGCCACCCGCTGCGCCTGCGCACGGAAGCCAGCATGGTGCCGTCCCGATCCGGGCTGGTGCGCAATTTCGGCAGGAGAAGAAACAGCAGCGGCGCACCGAGGAAAGCAGTCGCCACGCCTGCCGGGATTTCGGAGGTAAACGGCAGGACCTGCACCAGCCGGTCGGTCAGCCACAACAGCATGGCGCCCGCAAGCGGCGCCCAGATCATGCGCTGGCGCAGGGTCCGTGCGCCGGCGAGCCTGACCAGCGCCGGCGCCGCAAGCGCCACGAAGCTGATGACGCCGACGGCTGCGACCACCATGCTGCTCAGAGCGACGGCGACGGTCATCCCGGCCAGCCGTGTCATCGCGGGATTCGTTCCGAGGCTTTCGGCTCCCTCGTCGCTCAGGTCGAGAAGCCGCAGCGGCCGGAGCAGAAGGAAGGCGGCAATGCCGGCCATCGCCAGCCATGGCGCGAACCCGAGCACTACGGCATCGCCGTTCTGGATCAGCGAACCGCTCTGCCAGAGGAAGAGTTCCTCGGAATATTCGCGGTTGGCCGCCATCAGCAGGGCGCTCGCCGAACTGCATGTGAGGCTGACCACCAGGCCGGAAATGATGATCGCGACCGGCGAGAAACTCCGGCCCCGGGCCAGAGCCAAAACCGCCAGCGTCGACAGGGCGCCGCCGGCGAGCGCCATCCATTCGCGACCTTGCTCCAGCAGCCACGGCGCGTAGAGCGTGGCGATCGTCAGGGCGACGGTGGCGCCTGCATTGGTGCCGATGGTCGTCGGCTCGGCGAGCGGATTGCGCAGCAGCTGCTGGAGCAGCGCGCCGGTCAGGCCGAGCGCCGCGCCGGCCAGCAGGCTGATCGCCAGGCGCGGCAGGAAGGCATGCCGGTAAAGCAGCTGCCGCGGATCGGAAAAGTCGGTCGCCACGAGCGACTGCCACCACATGTCGGCGGGCAACAGGCGCAAAAGCCCGGCAGCGGTGAGATAGGCGGCGAGCACCGCCGGCAGGCCGACGAGGGCGACGAGCATCCCTGCCTTGAAACGAGCACGATGGCTGGCCGTGGACTGCATGATGGTCATGCCCGGGCCAAAACCGTCGCAAAACGGGCAGCGGCGGCCAGCCCGCCGAACGGCCATACCGGCGGGATTGTCCTGACGTTGCCGGCCTTGACACAGGGAAGGTTCGCCCAGAGGCTGCTCTGGTCGATCCTGATCTTCACATGCGGCGGGATCGGATCGAGGGAAATCACGCGGGCCTCGCCGATCGCAACCAGCTCTTCGATGCCCAGCATGGAAAGCCCCAGCTATCGGTCGGCGCCGTCCAGGCGTTGGTGAGGCTCAACCTGTCGAGCACGTCCTGGAACAGACTGCCCTTGCCGTAGACACGGACGTGACGGTCGTCGAACATGCTGATCACCGCGAGCGGCTGTTTTGCCCGTTGTGAAAAACGTGCCCTGATCTGGGCGATGGCCGCCGCCGTCGCCTGGATGAGGCGCTGAGCTTCAGCCTCGCGGCCGAGTTTTGAGCCAAGTTTCAGCGTCTCATTCTCGGCCTGGCGATAAGGCGCTGCGGTGCCATCGTAGAAGGGCACCGTATGCAGCGGCGCGATCCGCCTGAACGGAGATTCGTCCAGCCCATAGCCATAGGCACCGGTGATAAGGTCGGGCTTGAGTTCGAGGAGCAGTTCGAGATTGGGCTCGCCGCGCGAGCCGAGATCGAGGCAGCCGGCAGGAAGAGCCGGTCCCGCGACCCAGTCGCGGTAACCTTTTGAGTCGGCGACCGCCACCGGGCCGATCCCGAGCGAGATGACCATCTCGGCCGAGGTCCATTCGAGGCAGGCGATGCGCGGCGGCGGAGCGGCATGCGCCGGGCCGCCGCGCAGGCCTAGGCTCGTCGCGGCCAGGCCGGCCAGGCACCGGCGCCGCGTCAGTGGCGCCAATTGGGTCCGGGCCTGCACGCGCGGGTCACCATGTGTACTTCACCGAGCCGTTGATCCGGCGACCCTCGCCATAAAAGCAGCCGAAGCTTTCCGCGTAGCAGGAGGCGACATAGCGCTTGTCGAACAGATTGCTGACATTGAGGTTCAGCTCGGCGTTCCTCCATTCGTAGTGGAGTGCGGCATCGACAAGCGTGACTGCCGGCACTTTGAAAGTGTTGGCGTCGTCGCCGAAGGTCGAGCCGACATAGCGGATGCCGGCGCCGAGCCCGAAGCCTTCCAATTTGCCGCTGCCGACGGTGTAATTCGCCCACAGCGAGGCCGCATGCTCCGGCACGCCGAATGGGGTGTTGCCCTCATCGCTGATTGTCTCGCCACTATCGTCATCGACGGTGATCGAGGTGGCCTTGGTGATCTCGGTGTCGAGATATGTATAGGCCGCCCGGAAATCGAAGCCTGAATCGAGGCTCGCAACAGCTTCCAGCTCGATGCCGCGCGACCTGATCTCGCCGGTCTGGAAGATGTCGTTGGGCGCGCCAACACCGCCATAGCGTACGACATTCTGCCGGGCCAGGTCGAACGCCGAAACGGTGACGAAGGCGTTCCAGCCGACCGGCTGGTATTTCAGCCCGACCTCGTACTGCTTGCCGGTTTCGGGCACGAGCGGATTGCCGTTGCTGTCGGGGCCGGACACCGGCTGGAACGATTCGGAATAGCTGACATAAGGGGCAAGGCCATTGTCGGCGAGATAAAGCAGACCGGCGCGGCTGGTGAAGGCGTCGTCCTTCTGGCGGGGACCGAAAGCGCCGGCCAGATTGTCGTGGACTTTCGCGTCGGCCCAGTCCTGGCGGCCGCCCAGCGTCAGTCGCCAGTTGCCCGGCTTGATCTGGTCCTGTGCGTAGAGGCCGACCTGCGATTGGGTGGTGTCGGTGTCGGTATAGAGCGTCATTTCGCCGACCGGGTAGCCATAGGCCGGGTCGAATATGTTGAAATCATCGTCGGTCATATCGTTGCTGGCGGCATAGTCGCGGTAGGTGTAGCGCTTGTAGTCGAGGCCGAGAAGCAGCGTGTGGGCGAGCGGCCCAGTGTCGAAATCGGCCTGCGCCTGGTTGTCGATGGTCACGCCGCTGAGCCTGCTGCCGCCGGCATCGGCATAGCGGGAATAATCGCCCTCATCATTTCAGAAGCCCGCCGCCGAAGACGCCTTCCTCATAGTCTTCAGATAGACGTAGCGGACATGCTGGCGAACCTGCCACGTCTCGTTGAGGCGGTGATCCAACTCGTAACCGATCGACGCCTGGTCGTTGTCGTAGGTGTCGAAGCCCGGTTCGCCGACGAACATGCTGTTCGGCAGGTATTTTCCGTCCCTGCCCGGCCTGATCGTGCCGTATGCCGGCAGATACTGCATCGCCCAGCCGGACCGGTCGCGCTGATAGTTGGCGAGGATGGTCAGGCTGGTATCGGCATCGGGCTGCCAGGTCAGCGCCGGCGCGATGAAGATGCGGTCGTCCTCGACGAAGTCTGTCTGCGTATCGCCGGTGTGGGCGGCGCCGGTGAGGCGGAACAGCAGCGACTTGTCGGCGTTGACAGCCCCGCTGAAGTCGAACTTTCCTTCATAGCGGTCGAAGCTTCCGGCGCCGAGCTCAACCTCGCGGAGGTTCTCCTCGGTCGGACGCTTGCTGACATAGTTGATGATGCCGCCAGGACTTGCCTAGCCGTAAAGAACCGATGCCGGCCCGCGCAGGATTTCGTAGCGTTCGGCACCGTAGGAATCGAGCGCCGTGAACAGGCGTGAAATTGCTTTCCTTGAGCTGCAGCCCGTCCTTGTAGAAAACGCCGCTGGAGTTCGAAATGCCGCGTATTTGCAAGCCGTGGCCACGATTGTCGGTGCCGTAGAGATTGCCGGTTGCGCCTGGCGTATACCGCAGCGCGCTGTTCAGGCTGTCCACCGCCTGCGCTTCCATCTGGTCTTTGGTGATGACCGATATCGACTGCGGCGTCTCGATCAGCGGTGTTTCGGTCTTGGTAGCGGTGGAGCCCTGGGTGGCGACATAGCCGTCGACCGTCCCAAAGGCGCTTTCGACGCGTTCCTGAATATTGATCGGGTCGAGAGTGGTGGTCGCCTCCTGCGCGACGGCGTGACCGCCGCCAAGCAGCACCGGCAGCGACATCGCCGCGACCAGCAGGTTTCGGCGCGCAGTCACTTCGCTTTAAGTTCTTCCGCGACCTGAACCAACGACCATCTCGGCGCGCTCCACATTTCGTGTTTCGACGCAAATCCGGCGCGTCACGACATTTTGTTGACTCAAAAGTCATCTTCATTGTTGACTAGTAAACTCATGTTTCATAGTCAACCGGACATCGGCGCCCGCAAACCGGATTGCCGAAAACCGGATTTCGAAATGCGCGCAAAGCTGGAGTGAGGCCGAGACCGTGGCAGGAATTCATGCCCAGACTGCCTTCCATGTCGAAGCGGTGCGGTTCGCCGTCGGCGAGCGGACGCTGCTCGGTCCGGTTACACTCGAGTTGCAACGCTCGCGCGTCTATGGGCTGATCGGGCACAACGGCTCGGGCAAGTCGACGCTGACCAAGCTCCTGGCGCGCCAGCAGCCGGCAAGCTCGGGCGGCATAACCTTCGCGCAGCGGCCGCTGGTGCAGTGGGGCGCGCGCGAACTGGCGCGCGCGCTCGCCTATCTGCCGCAGACGACGCCGGCGGCGACCGGCCTGACGGTGCGCGAACTGGCGACGCTCGGCCGCTATCCCTGGCATGGCGCGCTCGGTCGTTTCGGGCATGAGGACAGGCGCCATGTCGAGGAGGCGCTTGTCCTGACCGATATGGCTGACTTCACCGACCGGCTGGTCGACGAATTATCCGGCGGCGAGCGCCAGCGCGCATGGCTGGCCATGCTGGTGGCGCAGAATGCCGGCGTCATGCTGCTCGACGAGCCGATCTCGGCGCTCGACATCGCCCATCAGGTCGAGGTGCTGGGGCTGGTCAGGGACCTCAGCCGCAAGCGCGACCTGTGCGTCGTCGTCGTGCTGCACGATCCCAACATGGCGGCGCGCTACTGCGACGAATTGATCGCGCTGAAGGACGGCAGGCTGCTGACGCGCGGCACGCCGGACCAGATCATGCAGGGCGACGTGCTCAAAGGAATTTTCGGTGTCGAGATGGGCGTGTTCGCGCACCCCGTCACCGGCCAGCGCATCGGCTATGTGCAATGAGGCCACCGTGAGAATAAGGAAGAAGCCCTTGTCCAGACATGGTTTGTTCGCGGCGTTGCTCGCATCCGCCATCCTGTCGGCCGGCGGCGCAGCCGCCCAGGAGCAACCGGAGGCAGCCGCCCAGGAGCAACCGGGCGCGGCCCCGGCGATCGAGGCGCCGGCTCCAGTGCCTGGGCAGGCTGCGCCAGACGCCGCCGCGCCACCGGCGACGCAGCCCGGCGTGACAACACCTATCGAGACAACGCCTACCGAGACTGGCCCTTCGACGGCAACGTCCCTGACCCTGCCGCGTGACCTGTCGCCATGGGGCATGTTCATGGCGGCCGACATCGTCGTGAAAGCGGTGATGATCGGGTTGGCTTTTGCGTCCTTCGTCACCTGGACGATATGGCTGGCCAAATCGCTGGAGATCCTAGGCGGCAAGCTGCGCGCCCGCCGCGCGGCACAAGCGATCGGCAATGCCGCGACGTTGAACCAGGCCGGGCGCGCGCTTGGCCATAATAACGGTCCTGGCGCCCTGCTGGTGCGGGCAGCCGAGGAAGAGACCGCGCTTTCGGCCGGCTCGCTCGACCATGTGTCCGGCGACGGGCTGAAGGAACGGGTCACCTCGCGCCTGTCGCGCATCGAGGCGGCGGCGGCGCGGCGCATGTCGCGCGGCACCGGCGTGCTGGCGACAATCGGCTCGACCGCGCCCTTCGTCGGCCTGTTCGGCACCGTCTGGGGCATCATGAACGCCTTCATCGGCATCTCGCAGGCGCAGACCACCAACCTCGCCGTCGTTGCCCCGGGCATTGCGGAAGCCTTGCTGGCCACGGCGATGGGCCTTGTCGCGGCGATCCCGGCGGTGGTCATCTACAACGTCTTCGCGCGATCGATAGCCGGCTACAGGCAGATCCTTGCCGATGCGTCGGCAGGGGTCGAGCGGCTGGTCAGCCGGGATCTGGATTTCCGCACGGTCGCGCCGGCAAAGCAGATGGCCGCGGAATGAACACGGAGCGACGCCATGGCGGCTAGAATTCGAGAGAACATCGACGGCGATCTCGAGGAAAATCACGAGATCAACGTCACGCCGTTCATCGACGTGATCCTGGTTCTGCTGATCATCTTCATGGTCGCGGCGCCGCTGGCGACCGTGGATGTCAATGTCGACCTGCCGGGCTCGACCGCAACGCCTGCGCCTCGACCGGAGACGCCGCTGTTCCTGACGCTGAAGAACGATCTCAGCCTGGCGATCGGCAACGACAGCGTGCCGCGCGCAGCCTTCGCCGCCGCGCTGGTCGGCAGGACAAAAGGCGACAGGCAGACGCGCATCTTCCTGCGCGCCGACAAGGCGGTCGGCTACGGCGAGCTGATGGAGGTGATCAACCTTTTGCGCGGCGCCGGCTATCTGAAGATCGCGCTGGTTGGCCTCGAGACAGCGCCCGGCGATGCCGCGGCGCCGCAAGTCGGAACCGGCCAATAATGTCGCCGGCGGCCGCCCTGCCGATGGCCGATCAGCGGCGTTTCGGCGCGCGCGAGATCGCCTGGTGGGCGGGCGCGGCTGCGCTGGTCCTGATGGCGCATGCCGCGGTCGGCTATGCGATGCAGAGCTGGCGCCCGGCCGAGCCCGATGGCGGGCCGCCGCAGGCGCAGGTGATCGAGCTGTCGCCAATGGCGCTCACGCCGGCCGAGCCGGCACCGATATCGGATGAGATAGCGCCCGATCAGCCGGGCCCGGCCGAGGAGCCCGAGATAACCGAAACGGAGCCTCCGCCCGAACCACCCGTCGAGCAGGCCGAGCCGGTCACCGAGCCATCGGAGGCCGCTCCGGCCGACACGGTCGAGCCGACCCCGCCGACAGTGGCCGAACGGGTCGACCAGCCGCCGCTCGAGGAGGTCGTGCCCGAAATTGCCGAAGCCGTCACGCCGGAAGTGGTCGTTCCGCTGCCGCAGCCGAAACCGGTCGACAAACCCGTCGAGGCCAAGCCAAAGAAACAGGCAAAGACTGAGGTAAAGGAGCCGGCTGAGGTCAAGGCGAAGAAGCCTGTCAAAGAAGCCAAAAAGCGTCCGAAAAAGGAAAAGGCCGCACCGCCGCGGACGACGGCCAGTGTCGCTGCGACATCCGCAGCCAGGGCGGCCGCCCCGAAATCGACCAAAGCAGCGGCTGCGAGATCCGGCGTGAGTCCGGACAGGTGGAATTCGCGGTTGCGTGCATGGATAAGACGGCACACAAACTATCCAAGGGCGGCGAAGGCCCGGCGCGCTGAAGGCAGTCCGAGCGTGACCTTCACGATCGACGGATCCGGCCGGGTCCTGTCCGCCCGGCTGGCTCGTTCCTCTGGCGATCCAGACCTCGATAGCGCGGCGCTCAGCGCATTACAGGGCGCGTCGGTGCCGGAGCCGCCGCCGGAACTCGGCTCCCGCATAACCCGCACCGCGCCATTCTCGTTCGCCCTGCGCAACTAAGTTCCTCGGCACAGTGATTTTGACAGGTCTGGGCCGGCAGCGAACGTCGACAATTCGGTCCAGTGGCAAACCGCCAACCTCTAGGATTAGCCGAATCATCCTCCACTTCGTCATCCCAGGGCGGAGCAAGGAGCGAAGCGACGCGGCGCAGACCCTGGGATCCATTCCGTGACATCAGCCGAAGAATGCAGCGGCTCAGAAGTGGCCGGCCTCTTGCCTATGTCATCTGACTGTCACATGCCGGCCATATACATCGATAATTCCGGATTCCAGGATACATGGATAAGAACACCGCTCTTCTCGCATTGGCAGCGCTTGGCCAGGACACAAGGCTCGAAGTGTTTCGCCTGCTGGTGCGGGCGGGCGCAGATGGTGTTCCCGCCGGCGAGATCGCCGCGCGCCTCGGTGCGGTGCAGAACACCATGTCGGCGCATCTGAAGGTTCTCGACCATGCCGGCCTGGTCCGCGCCGAGCGCGACGGCCGGACGATCCGCTACGTTGCCGACATGACCGGCTTTCGCGATCTGCTTGCCTATCTCATGGAGGATTGCTGTAACGGCGCGCCGGAGCTCTGCCAGCCGGTCATTCAGGCCGTGACTTGCAACTGCTAGAAGGGAGGACCACCCCATGAATGACCCATACAACGTGCTTTTCCTGTGCACCGGCAATTCGGCACGGTCGATCCTCGCCGAAGCGATCCTCAACCGTGTCGGCGCCGGCAGGTTCAGGGCCTATTCGGCCGGATCGCACCCGAAGGGAGAGGTCCATCCCTACGCGCTCCAGCTGTTGAAAACCCTCAACCACGACACATCCTTCGCCCGCTCGAAAGACTGGCAGGAATTCGCGGCTCCTGGCGCCCCCGAGATGAATTTCGTTTTCACCGTCTGCGACAACGCGGCCAATGAAGCCTGCCCGGTCTGGCCGGGACAGCCGATGACCGCGCATTGGGGCGTGCCCGACCCGGCCGCCGTGAACGGCACCGACGCCGAAAAGCATCTGGCCTTTGCCGAAGCCTATCGCATGCTCAACAACCGGATCTCGATCTTCGTCAGCCTGCCGATGAACACCATCGACAAGCTCGCCCTGCAGAAACGGCTCGATGAAATCGGCCGCGATCTGCCGAAGGCCGGCTGATATCATGGCGGCAGACCTGTCCCGCCGCATCGTCGCGGAAGCGCTCGGCACGGCGATGCTCGTCGCGACGGTCGTCGGGTCCGGCATCATGGCGGATCGTCTGACGGATGATGTGGGTCTCTCCTTGCTCGGCAACACGCTTCCGACTGGAGCGATCCTGGTGGTGCTGATCACTATACTGGGACCGATTTCCGGGGCGCATTTCAATCCGGCGGTGACGCTGGTTTTTGCGCTGCGGCGCGAAATCGAAGCCAACGCTGCACTGGCCTATGTCGTCGCACAGATTGTCGGCGGCGTCGCCGGAACGCTGCTGGCGCACGCCATGTTCGAACTGCCGATTCTGCAGATCTCGCAAACTGTGCGGACCGGAAACGGACAATGGATTGCGGAGTTGGTGGCTGCTTTCGGCCTGGTCTTCACTATTCTGGCCGGCCTTCGCTTCCGTTCGGATGCCATCCCCTGGCTGGTCGGGCTCTACATCACCGCGGCCTATTGGTTCACGGCCTCGACCTCGTTCGCCAATCCGGCAGTCGCCATTGCGCGGGCGGTGTCAAACACCTTCGCGGGCATCCGTCCAGTTGACCTGCCGGCGTTCATCGTCGCCGAGCTGCTGGGTGCGCTGCTTGCCATGGCCTTGGCAGGATGGCTGCTCGCTGAGCCCAAGCCAATCAGACAGATGAGAGCCGCGAAATGACCATCACCATCTATCACAACCCCGACTGCGGCACCTCGCGCAACACGCTCGCCATCATCCGGCAGTCCGGCGAAGAGCCTGAGGTGATCGAATATCTGAAAGACCCGCCGTCGCGCGAACGGCTGGTCGAGCTGATCAAGGCGATGGGAATGACGCCCCGCCAATTGCTGCGCGAGAAGGGTACGCCTTACGCCGAACTCAATCTCGGTGACCCCAAATGGACCGACGACGAGATCGTCGATTTCATGCTGGCGCATCCGATCCTGATCAACCGGCCGATCGTGGTGACGCCGCTCGGCACCATGCTTGCACGGCCGTCCGAAGCGGTTCTCGACATCCTGCCTAATCCGGATATCGGGCCGTTCACCAAGGAAGACGGCGAGGTCGTCATCGACGCGCAGGGCAAGCGCGTTGCCTGACCTGGTGCCCGAAGACTCGCTTCCGAACGTCGACGAAGACCAGTTCCGGCCGATCGACCTGCAGGCGCTGCTCGATGTGCCGCGGTCGATCCAAAAACCTCGCGTGCTGATGCTCTACGGCTCGCTGCGCGAGCGGTCCTACTCCCGGCTCGCGACGGAGGAGGCGGCTCGCATTTTGCGCCGCCTCGGCGCCGAGGTGCGCATCTACAATCCGTCCGGCCTGCCGCTGCCGGATTCGACCTCGGCCGAGCACGCCAAAGTCCAGGAACTGCGAGCCCTGTCGATCTGGTCGGAAGCGCAGGTCTGGTGCTCGCCCGAGCGGCATGGCTCGATGACCGGAGTGATGAAGGCGCAGATCGACTGGCTGCCGCTCTCGGCCGGCGGCGTCAGGACGACGCAGGGCCGCACGCTGGCGGTGATGCAGGTGTCGGGCGGCTCGCAGAGTTTCAACGCCGTCAACCAGCTTCGTCTCCTCGGCCGCTGGATGCGGATGGTCACCATCCCCAACCAGTCGTCGGTAGCCAAGGCTTTCAACGAGTTCGACGCGGCTGGCCGCATGAAGCCGTCACCATACTATAACAGGATCGTCGACGTGATGGAGGAGCTGGTGAAGTTCACGCTGCTCCTGCGTGATCGGTCCGCCTATCTCACGGATCGTTATTCCGAGCGCGTCGAAAGCGCCGAAGCGGTTGCCAAGCGGATCAATCAGCGGTCGATTTGAGGGGGGTGCGTCTGCTTGTTTTATGCATGTCGTTATCGCAAAACCGCTGCACACTTTTGCGCGACATGCATTAATTCGAAAATTTTCGAAATAATATTGACGCGGCGCTGTCTCGGCGCTACGTTATTTCCATGAAACTCGAACAAGCAGCAAAACAGCTCGAAGCGCTCGGCAATCCGACGCGGCTCAATCTTTATCGCACGCTGGTGCGGGCAGGCGAAACAGGACGACCGGTCGGTTATCTGCAGGAAGCCCTCGGCATCGCTGCGTCGACCCTGTCGCATCATCTCCACCGGCTTATCCTGACCGGCCTGGTCACCCAGGAACGTCAGGCAACGACGCTGATCTGCCGTGCCAATTACCCTGTGATGAACGATCTCCTTGGCTTTCTTGCCGATGAATGTTGTGCCGATGCCGCATGCGGCCCTGCTGTCGGCGAGGCTGCTGCGTAACTCTTTTTTTGACTGGTATTTCTATAATCCTAGAAACATAGAAGGGGTGTCATGGTTTCTGAAAACGATCTCCCGATCGCTATCATCGGCGGCGGACCTGTTGGCCTGGCGGCGGCCGCCCAACTGGTCAGCCGTGGCCTTCCGGTTAGGGTTTACGAGGCTGGTTCTTCTGTCGGCTCGAGCCTTCGGGATTGGGGTCATGTCCGGGTTTTCACGCCATGGCGCTATTGTGTCGATGCGGTCGCCCGAAAACTTCTCGAGAGCCACGGCTGGCAAATGCCCGAGCCGGAGGCGTTCCCCACAGCGGATGAAATCGTCGACCAATATCTCGCGCCGCTGGCAAAGCTTGCCGAACTTGCGCCGTCGATGGAGACCAGTGCCCGCGTTGTCGCCATTTCCCGCTGGGGAGCCGACAAGGTTCTGAGCAAGGCGCGGGAGACGCGGCCGTTCATGCTGCTGGTCGAAACGGCGAACGGCACGCGCCGGGACAGCGCTCGTGCCGTCATCGATGCGTCCGGCACCTGGCAGACGCCGAACCCGCTCGGTGCCGGCGGCTTGCCGGCCGAAGGCGAGACGGAACTTGGCGATCGCATCGGTTACGGCATACCAAATGTTCTCGGCCGCGACCGCCACCTCTATGCGGGCCGCACGACACTGGTGGCCGGCGCCGGCCATTCCGCCGCCAACGCCTTGCTGGAATTGGCGGAGCTCGCGCAAACCGAGCCCGGCACCTCGGCACTATGGGTGACGCGCAGCACCGACCTTGTCCGCATCTACGGCGGCGGCGATGCCGACGCCCTGCCGGCGCGCGGCGAACTTGGCTCGGATGTCCGGCAGCTTGCCGAGAGCGGACGCGTGCGGCTGGTCACGGGCTTTGCCATTGTTGCCATTCGCGAGATCGACGGCCGGCTGATGGTCGAAGGCCAGACAGAAGACGGATTGCGCACGCTCGGACCCGTCGACCGGATCATCGCCGCGACGGGGCAGCGCCCCGATCTCGCCTTGACCCGGGAGCTGCGGCTGGACCTCGATCCATGGCTCGAAGGCGTCAAGGCGCTCGGGCCGCTCATTGATCCCAACGAGCACTCCTGCGGCGATGTCCCGCCGCATGGTCATCGCGAACTCAGCCACCCCGAGCCCGATTTCTACACGGTCGGCGTCAAAAGCTATGGCCGGGCGCCGACGTTCCTGCTGCTGACCGGCTATGAGCAGGTCCGCTCGGTCGCCGCGGCGCTTGCCGGCGACATGACTGCCGCCGATGCCGTGCAGCTGGTGTTGCCCAAAACCGGCGTCTGCACGGTGCCGGTGTCACTTTCAGGCGCGTTGTCCCAGGGCTGCTGCGGCGGACCGGCGCCGGCTGCTGTCGATGCCTGCTGTGCCGAAGACGCCAAGGCAAAGGCGAGCGGCAAGTCTGGGTGCGGCTGTGACAGCACGCAAGCGATCGCAGCAGTGCGCAGCGACGATCTCGAGATCGCCGCTCCATGAGCGACCGGAAAATCCCGGCTGCCGCACTCTGGGCGTTGGGGCTGACGCAGATCATCGGCTACGGCACGCTCTATTACAGTTTTAGCATCCTGGTGCCGTCGATCGCGCTCGAGTTTGCCTGGCCGGAACAATGGGTTTTCGGCGCCCTGTCGGCGTCGCTGCTGGCGGGTGGCCTGTTTCCGCCGACAGCCGGGCGCTGGGCCGATCGTTTCGGCGCCGGCCGGGTGATGGCCTTTGGCTCGCTTGCGGCCGCAGCAGCGCTTGTCGCTTGCGCGATAGCACCCGGCCGGGTGAGCTTCGTGCTGGCGCTGATGGCGATGGAGCTGGCGTCCGCCTTCGTGCTCTATAGCGCCGCTTTTGTCGCGATCGTCCAGATCGGCGGCGCCAGGGCGCAGCGCAGCATCACCCATCTGACGCTGATCGCCGGCTTCGCCTCCACCCTGTTCTGGCCGCTGACGGCAGCACTGCACGAATACCTGAGCTGGCGCGAGGTCTATCTGGCCTTTGCGTTCATCAATGTCGCCATCTGCCTGCCCATCCATGCCTGGCTGGCGCGGCTGTCGCGTCGGGCGGACAAAAACGCTTCGGCGACACCTGCTGCCGCCGGCCCGGCGGGCGGACCGGTTGCCTTCACCGCGCGCGACCGCAGCAGAGTGTTTCTGCTCATGCTTGGCGGCTTCGCGATCGAGGGTTTCGTGCTGTCGTCGATCCTCGTTCACATGGTGCCGCTGACGGCGGCGCTCGGGCTTGGCTCCGCCGGGCTTGTCGTCACCACGCTTTTCGGCCCGTCCCAGGTGGCAAGCCGGCTGATCAACATGCTGTTCGGCGGCCGGCTTGCGCAGACCTGGCTCGCGGTGATCGGCGCGACATTGTTGCCGCTCGGCCTTGTCGTCCTGCTGGCGACGACACCGTCGGTGGCCGGCGCCATCGCCTTCGTCATCCTGTTTGGATTGGGCTCGGGCCTCGCCAGCATCGTCGGCGGCACGCTGCCGCTGGAACTGTTCGGACGGGAGCGCTACGGCGCCCGGCTCGGCTGGGTGACGGCCGCGCGTCAGTTCTCTTCAGCCCTTGCGCCATTTGCCCTTGCGATGGCGATGGCAGGCTTGGGCGTCCAGCCATCGCTCTGGTTCACCGCTGCAGCAGGCATGCTCGGCATACTGGCTTTTTTCGCCATCATCCTGATCAGACGGCAGCCCCTCGCGCCTGTGATGCTTACGTCAACGAACTGACGCCGCGCGCCGCGTCGAGCTGTGCGCAACACCGAGCCGCCGGCCATCGGCGCTCGACGGGCTGTGATGCGGTTGATAAGCCCTCTCCTCAAGGAGAGTCGAGACATGACCGTTGCGATCGAGATGGGCCACACGACCGCAGGCACTCCGGCGGCACTGGATCTTGAGGAGCTGCTGGCGACGCGCCTGCTGGTGCAGGGCAATTCGGGCTCCGGCAAATCCCATCTGCTGCGCCGGCTGCTGGAGCAGAGTGCGCCCTGGGTGCAGCAGACCATCATCGACCCGGAAGGCGACTTCGTCTCGCTGGGCGACCGTTTCGGCCATTTGGTGATCGACGCCGAGGAGCATACCGAGCGCGGCCTGCAGAGCGCCGGCGAGCGGGCTCGCATCCACCGCGTCTCGACGGTTCTCAATCTCGAGGGGCTCGACGCTGAGAACCAGATGCGGCGCGCCGCCGCCTTCCTCGGCGGGCTTTTCGAGGTCGCCCGCGACCACTGGTATCCGATGCTGGTGGTGGTGGACGAGGCGCAGCTGTTCGCGCCGGCAGTGGCCGGCGAGGTTTCCGACGAGGCGCGCAAACTCTCGCTCGGCGCTATGACCAATTTGATGTGCCGTGGCCGCAAACGCGGGCTTGCCGGTATCATCGCAACCCAGCGGCTGGCCAAGCTCGCCAAGAACGTCGCCGCCGAGGCTTCCAATTTCCTCATGGGGCGGACCTTTCTCGACATCGACATGGCGCGCGCCGCCGACCTTTTGGGCATGGAGCGGCGACAGGCGGAGGCTTTTCGCGACCTGGAGCGCGGCCAGTTCATGGCGCTCGGCCCGGCGCTGTCGCGCCGTCCGCTCGGCTTGCGCATCGGCCCGACCGATACAAGTCCGCGCAACGGCACCCCGCGGCTGATGCCGCTTCCGGAAGCGGCATTGGAGGACGCCCGCGCCATCATCCTGGCAGCACCGCCGCCGGAAACTGTCCGGCCGCAGCGCCGGTCGTCGCCGGACCTTCTCGATCAGCTGATGGCGGCGAAGTCGGCGGCGCTGGAAATCCGCCCCGAACCGTCGGAGCCGCCGATCAGCGCCGAGGATCTGGCGGAGCGGCGTGAGCGCGTCGACCGTGTCCTGCACGCCGTTCTGGCGCAGCCCGACGCGGGCTTCCGGGTCATCGGCGTGCTTTATCAGGAGTTCGTGGTCCGCTGCCGGATAGAAGGCCTCGCCTCGGTGGTGCCGGACCTGCCCGCCTTTCGCCGCATGCTGACGCGCGCCCGCGCCGGCCTCGGCTCCGACATGGCAGGGGATGACGCCTGGCAAGACGTCTCGGCGCGCGCCTCGCTGCTGCCCGAGGATATGCAGGGCGTGTTCATGATGATCGCCCGCGCGGCGAAGGAGGGCTGGCCCTGCCCGAGCGACGCGGCGATCGCCCGCGCCTACGGCTCGCACTCGCTGCGCCGCGCCCGGCGCCTGCTGACTTATATCGAGGAGCAAGGCCTGATCGTCTGCCAGCTCGACGGGGTTGGAAGGCGGACAGTAACGCTGGTCGAACTGGCCTGGGCGACGGCGCCGGGGGATCCCGGTGCTGCGGGGGTGGAGCAGGGGCGTTTGGCTGTGTGAGGCGGCGGCCGAGCGCGCAAGGGAAATGCCACGCATCAAGGCGATGTATGGCCAAGCGGCAGGTACAGCGGCGAGTCTTTTTTGCGCAGCTAGGGCCTTGGCCCGCCACAGCTCTTCTGCCCGGTCTTCATCATACGCCGACGATTGGCGCGACGCAGATCCGCCTATTGTAAATTGTTCGACGCTACAGCACTCCCTCCTGCCGACGGCGCTTCACATATCTTCTAAATTACCCGCGAGTCGGTTTGCTAATGAAGAGATCAGCCCCGATCAACTGACGAAGGACAAGAAATACGGCAGGACTGTAGCGCAAATAGCCGCCGAAACTACGCTACCGCCGCCGATTACCCCTTCGGTTCATTCTGTTGACATCTCCTGCTTCTGGAGAGATGGTAAGATACTACGCGGCGGCCCTTTTTCCGAAGATTTTATTCTGCAGCTTCCTCAAAGGATTTCGGCAATGCGTTTGTCTCGATCGCGCCGACTTATGGCCATCGCTTTGACGGCAATCGCAGCCGTCACCCTTCCCTCTTATGGACATACCGAGGACAAGCTGCTGACGGAAGCGGTGCAGTTCAACGGTACGATCCTGTATCTCTCCACCGAAGTGCCTGGCCTGATCTTCGGCGCCGTGCGCAACGGCGAGACGGCCCTGGCCGGTTTCGGCAAGATTGCCGACGGGAGTGAAAAAGTGCCCGACGGCGACACAATGTTCCGCATCGCATCCGTGAGCAAGGTGTTCTGCGGCAGTGTGCTTTCCTCGCTGGCGATCGACGGCAAGGTACAGCTCACCGACCGGCTGCAGGATCGCCTTGGCTGGGACGTCACGCTCCCTGAGAAGGATGGCCGCGCCCTTCGCCTGATCGATCTCGTCGCGCAAGCTTCCGGCCTTCCGCGGGAGGTGCCAGTGGCCGAGGCGCCCCCCTCCGACCCCTTCTCTACGAACACCAAAGAGGCGCAGATTGCCGCCCTCAAGGACAATCCGCTGCTGTTCGCGCCGGGCACCGCCGTTCTCTATTCGAACTTCGGATACGACCTCCTTGGAGCGGCGCTCGCGAATGTCTCTGGAAAGCCGTATGCCGAGCTCCTTCGGGAGCGTGTCCTCGATCCTCTCGGCATGAAAGACACGGTTTTCAACGCAAGACCGGAGGACGAGCCGCGCCTGATGCAGGGCCATAACTTCGACGGCAGCGCCATGCCCATCGTGCCGACGAGCACAGCCATGGAGTGCGCCGGTGGATTGTACTCGACCGCGGACGACCTGCTGCGCTGGATGAACTGGCATGTCGAGAACAAGCCTTCTGCGGCCGATGCCGAGCTGCGGCTTTTGAACCACGCGGCTTTTTTGTACCGGGACGGGCTCGCGTCGGTGGTGGGGCTGGATGACGGCGGCCCGATGGACGCCATGGGTCTCGGATGGGTCATCATGCTCCCCACCGAGCATAGCCCGCTCATCCTCCAGAAGAGCGGCGGCCTGCAAGGGATGTTTCTCTATGTTGCGATTGCACCGACACGCGGCGTCGGCGCTTTCTTCGTCATGAACGAATTCAATGCCGCCGGCTTCATGGCGGGGGTCAAGACGACGAACGATCTCGTCGCAGAGATCGCTCCACGCTGATTTTCGCGCTGATCAGGGGGAACGTGCGCGATGATTAACGCTGGGGAGGGGCCTGACGGACCGCGTGTTTGGTGGCAAGGCAAGCTCGACATCGGCTATTTCCGGCCGACGGCTTAGCTATCCCCTCCTGAGGACGACCACCGCATGATAGGTCGCCGCGTGCAAAGTCAGGCCCAAGCGGCGCTTTTGATCTCAAATGTGGAGCTCTCTGGCTCGACTGTTCTGAGCTTGAAAGGGTCGATTGACCAAGCTCAGATTGAGCCGTAGCTTCAGATAAGCGTGCGGCCTCGTTGTTTCAGCAGAGGCTCGCCTCGAGGGTACCGATGGCTGGCAGTGACGATGCGCGTCTGCCCAAGCAGGTAGGTGAGCCGGCGCCGCATCATTCTGCGCCGGCAACAGTGCGGCGACGCGAGCTTCTCATTGCCGTCTCGACGCTCGCCGCATTCTTCGGATTGCCCGCCGCGGCCCGTAGCCAGGTCGCCTTGAGCAGCGCGATCGACCTCGGCGCGTTTCGCGAATTGACAGGCATACTGACGGGCATGTCGCCGAGCGACGCCACGCTTCCGGAATTGTTCCTGCAGGCATTCTCCGCTGACGCCGCCGATCTCGGAAAACTGCATGCGATCGTGACAGAACAGCCCGAGACAGAATGGGACAGCGCGGTTGCGTCGGCGGGGCTGAAACCGCTGTCGGAATCGCTCATCCAAGCCTGGTATACGGGTAGCATCATGCACGGCTCGGAAGAACGCGTCCTTACCTATCTCGATGCGTTCGTCTGGCATGCCTGCGGTTACACCAAGCCGCCGACGCGATGCGACACGAATTTTGGCGCGTGGGCGAACGCACCGCCGCCCGGACGGTTTTCCGAATGACCGCGCCGGCGTCCGCCGATGTCGTGTTTGTCGGTTCAGGCGTAGCCGCGGCGCTTGCCGGCGCGGCTATCGCGAAAGCAGGCTTCAGCGTGCTGTTCCTCGAGGCGGGACCGCGCGTCGATCGCGGCACCGCTGTGACACGATTCCAGTACTCGTCCGCGAAGGGCCAGAATTCGCCTTACCCCGACCAGCCCTATGCGCCGCAGCCGGAAGAATCCGACTTCTCCGCCTACTATGTCGAGGCTGGGCCGGACACCTTTAGGGGACAGCAGGCGAGGATCGTCGGCGGCACCACGTGGCACTGGGGCGGGCTCGCCGCGCGGTTCCGGCCAAACGATTTCAAGATGCACTCGAAGTTCGGCGTCGGCGTCGATTGGCCTATCGCCTATGGCGACATGGAGCCGTGGTATCAGGCCGCCGAGGAAGAGATCGGCGTCGCGGGCGACGACACCGCCGATTTCGGCGCGCCGCGCTCAAAGTCGTTTCCGATGCCACCGATCCCCATGACCTATGCCGACAAGCAGGTCGGCATCGCTGCCAAGGCGCTCGGCTACTCGGTGTTGCCATTTCCACAGGCGCGCAATTCGGTGTGGCGGGATGGCCGCCCGCAATGCTGCGGCAATGCGAGCTGCGTGCCGATCTGCCCCATCCAGGCGAAGTACGACGCGACGCATCATCTCGCCATCGCGGAGCGCGCCAGCGCGCATGTCGAGCCGCAGGCCGTGGTGCACGAGCTAGTCGTCGGTCCGGACAAACGCATTGCCGAAGTGCGTTACCGTCGCCCGGATCGCAGCGAGGGCAGCGCGACCGGAAAAATTGTGGTCATCGCGGCGCATACTATTGAGACGCCAAAGCTGCTACTGCTTTCGACGGGAGACAATGCGCCGACGGGCGTGGCGAACAGTTCCGACCAGGTCGGCCGCAATCTGCTGTCGCAGATCGATGTCGGCATTCAGGGACTGACCAGGGATCCCGTGTTCACCTATCGCGGACCGGTCTCGACCGGTGGCATTGCCGAGCTTCGGGACGGCGATTTCCGCAACGAGCGTGCGGCCATCGGCATCTCGCCTTCCAATGAGGGCTGGGCGCGGGCGGTCGGTCCGTTCCAGGCTGCGACGACCTTCATCAAACAGGGCCTGCGCGGCGATGCGCTGAAGGCGGCAGTCCGTTCGCACGTCGCGCGGGAGCTGATCATTGGCAGCTCTGCCGAAATGCTTCCCAATCCGGACAATCGCGTGACGCTGAGCGATCAGATGGACGGGATCGGCATTCCGCGGCCGAACATCGCCTTCAAGTCTGACGATTACACGGCGCGCGGGCTGGCGGTCGCGCGCGATGTGCAGAACAAGCTCATGGCTGCACTCGGTGCCACGCAGATCAAGCAGCTCGGCCCGATCGCTGACAGCGCGATCATGGGCGGCACGACACGCATGGGAGATGACCCGCTCACCTCGGTCGTCGACAGGGACCTGAAGAGCCACGACCATCCAAACCTCTACATCGTTGGCTCGTCCGTCTTCCCGTCCATCACGGCGAATGCGCCCACGCTCACCATTGCGGCGCTCAGTGCGCGCCTCGGCGCGCATCTCATCTCCCTGCTGAAGGCGTAAATGTCATGCGCGGGCGGGGCACTGTTTTCCTCTTTTTTGTCTCCGCAATGATGCTCGACGCACGGCACGGCTTGGCGCAGGCGCCGGCGAACTGGCAGACAAGTTTCGGCGTCTCAGCCTCGGAGACGAAGGAGCGGATCGTTGCGCTGCACGACCACATATTGCTGATCGGCGTCTGCATCGTCGCGCTCGTCGCCATGCTGATCGGTTTCGCGCTCTTGCGCTTCCGGGCGAGCCGGCACCCCACGGCGTCAAAAGTCACGCGCATGCCCTGGCTGGAATTCGGCTGGACGATCGCGCCGGTGCTGGTGCTGGGCGCGATCGCCGCCCCGTCGCTCCAGCTGCTCGCCTATGAGAGCGATATTCCCGACGCACAGTTGACGATAAAGGCCAGCGGCCATCAGTGGTTCTGGCGTTATTCCTATCCCGACAATGGCGGCTTCGCATACGATTCCATCATGTTGCCGCCGGCCTCCGTTCCGGCCGGTGAACCGCGTCTGCTAGCGGTCGACAATCGCATGGTTGTCCCGGTCGGCGCTGTCGTGCGCATACAGGTGACATCGTCGGACGTCGTGCACTCCTTCTTCATGCCGGCACTGGGCCTACAGATTTACGCCATGCCCGGGCGCCTCAACGAAACCTGGACACGCGTCGAGAAGCCGGGCGTCTATTACGGGCAGTGCAACCAGATCTGCGGTCTGAATCACTCCTTCATGCCGATCGCGATCGAGGCCATGGCGCAGCCTGATTTCGACGCCTGGGTGCGGGACGCTGCAACGCGATATCCGGTCGTCAGCGCCGCCGCTATATCAGCGCAGGTGGCGAAATGAGCGCCACCGAACATAGGCCCGAGTGCCGGTCGATTGCGGCCTGGCTGTTCACCACCGACCATAAGGCGATCGGCACGCTTTATCTCGGATTCGCGATCATGGCGGGGACCCTGGGCGGCGCGATCTCGGGCTACATGCGGCTCGAACTGGCGCAGCCGGGCATGGACTATGTCGTCAACGGCCAGTCCTGGAACGCGCTGATCACCGCGCATGGCCTAATCATGATCTTCTACATGGTGATGCCGGCGTTGATCGGCGGCTTCGGCAACTGGTTCGTCCCGCTGATGATCGGTGCGCGCGACATGGCCTTTCCGGGACTGAACAGTCTCGGCTTCTGGTTGCTGCCGCTGTCCTTGATCATGCTGATCGGGTCGCTGCTGGTCGGCGACGGAACGGGTACCGGCTGGAGCCTCTATCCGCCGCTGTCGGGCATAGACGGCCAGCCCGGACCGTCGGTCGACATGACGATCCTCGCGCTGCACTTGGCCGGCATTTCTTCCGTGATCAGCGCGATCAATTTCGTCACTACCATCCTTAACATGCGCGAGGATCGCTTGCCGCTGTTCGGCATGCCGCTGTTCGTGTGGTCGATCCTGATTTCGTCGCTCATGCTGCTTCTCGCCATGCCGGTGCTGGCGGCCGCGCTGGCGATGCTGCTTGCCGACCGCAATTTCGGCGGCGCCTTTTTCGATCCAGCCGGCGGCGGAGACCCGATGCTGTTCATGAACCTCTTCTGGTTCTTCGGCCATCCGGAGGTCTACATCATGATCCTGCCGGCCTTCGGCATCATCAGCCAGATCGTCTCGCGGTTCTCAGGTCGCCAGATTTTCGGTTATCCCGGCATGGTGCTGGCGATGGCATCAATTGCGGCGCTGGGTTTCATCGTCTGGGCGCACCATATGTTCACCGTCGGTGTAGGCTTCGCGCCGCGTGCCTTCTTCACGCTGGCCTCGATGGTAATAGCGGTGCCAACCGGCATCAAGGTGTTCGCCTGGATTGCCACGATGTGGGGTGGGTCGATCCGCCTCACCGTGCCGATGCTGTGGGCGCTGGGCTTCATCATCATGTTCACGGTCGGCGGCACGACGGGGATCGTGCTTGCCAATGCCGGCGCGGATCAAGTGCTGCACAACACCTACTACGTCGTCGCGCATTTCCACTATGTGCTGAGCCTCGGCGCGACCTATGCGATCTTCGCGGGCTTCTATTACTGGTTCCCGCGCATGACCGGACGCATGTTCCCGGAGTGGGTTGGACGGTTGCATTTCTGGTGCTTCTTCATCGGTACCAACTTTCTGTTTTTCCCGATGCATTTCCTCGGACTGGCAGGAATGCCACGGCGCATCGCGGATTATCCGGACGGTTTCTTGGGCTGGAATATGATTGCGTCGCTCGGCGCTGTGCTCGCGCTCGCCTCCACGCTGCTGTTCCTGGTGATGCTTGCGGTCTCGCTGCGGCGTGGCGCGCCGGCCCCCCGCGATGTGTGGGGCCCGGCTTTCACGCATGAATGGGATGACGATCCCGAGATGGCGCGTCCGCGTGGCACGGCGGGCGCGGAGGCAGGCGCGTGAGCAAGACTGTCACCGAGGTCGGCGGCACGGATGGCCGATGGCCTGTCGCGATTGCTGTCTCGCTGTTCCTGCTAGCGTGCGCCGGTCTCGCGCTCTTCCACCCGTCGCTGTTCGGCACGCTGGCCGGCAGCATCGCGGTACTCGGTCCGCTCGTGATCGCGGTGGGGCTTCTGCCATTGTTCATCGCTCTGACAGCGTGGTCGCGGGCGACGAGTGGTGAGCGTGCGAATGGTCCGCAAAACACCTTTGGCCCGAGGATCGCGATCATCGCCTTAATCGCGTCCGAGGTAGCGTTCTTCGCCGCCTTGTTCGCCGTCTACCTACGATACGCGATCTATCCGGAGATCGCGGGGTTCAACTCATGGCCACCTACGCCGATGCGCCCCGACGACCCTTGGGGCGGCCCGCTTCTCAACACAGTGATCCTCCTCGCGTCGGGGGTCTGCGTCGCAGCGGCGCATGACTGGCTTCTGAAAGAGCGATGGCAGCTTTCGGCTATCGGGCTTACCGTGGCGATCGCGCTCGGCGGCGTGTTCGTCGGCCTTCAGCTTCGGGAATTCAGCCTCGCCTCGGTGGGATTCCGCGACGGTGTCTATCCCTCGATCTTCTTCCTTACGACTGGCTTCCACGGCCTGCACGTCGTTATCGGCATCTTGTTGCTGTCGATCGCCGCATATCGGGTGATCCGCGCGCGCTCAGCCGGCGGCGGCGGCTTCATCACGACGGCGGCATCCTGGTACTGGCATTTTGTCGATGCGGTGTGGCTTCTGCTGTTCGCCGTCTTCTACGCTTGGGCCAGCTAGGAGCGTACCGACGCGACGTCGACTAGCATCGGCATTGCTGAAACATATCTGGGAGCCGGCTGAGGGCGGCCTTCGCGGTTCAAAGTTGCATAGAAGCAAACTTAAAAGCACCCAGAAGAGCTGCCTCTGGCGGAAGTGACCTTACTCCATGATCGATCAGTTTCCTGCAGGATCAAGTAGTGTAGTAGCTCCCGTCCTCGATCATCAATGACCAAGCACATCTCAAGCTGTAGTTGCAAAAGAATTGCGGCCGTGGTTTTGCCTAAAGGCAAGTTGCGTTTCAGGATGAGGGCCGCAATGGCAGAGGGTCATTCAATTGATCACGAACTTGCCGTAAAGGCGGTGGCGTCTTCCGTGCACGATGCCATAGCGACTCGCCATGGCTTGCGCGGAGGGAACACGAGCCAGGTGACCGGCGACGGCAAAGTGGGGAGCGAATGGACGCTGTCCTATGAAGGTGCGCCGGACTTCAGCTGGCGCGTTGACCGTAGCGACGCGTCGGGCGTGCTGTGGACCTGCACGCAGGGTCCAGGCGACTCGGTCGGCACCATGGTGGAATACGTATTTGAGGACATGCCGGACGGGCGAACGCGCGATCTCGCTCAAGCATGGCGGCTGGCCGCACCGCGGGGGGCATTTCCAGAAGTGCAACACGCTGTGGGGCGCGATGCTGTTCCAGCTCAAACGTTTCGTCGAGAGCGGCAAACCCGCGCCTGTCCATGTGGGCGATCTCGGTGAAGGTCAACCCGTCGGGCGGCATCGTGACCATTCCGAACCTGTCGGAAAACTTGCTCGACCCGGCCGGCGTGCCGAACGGCATTTCGTCCAAGGTGATTATCGATGCAACGACACCTGTCGCCCCCGACCGGCGCGTCGACTCTGGCGAGGAACTTGACACGCCAGAGGGCACGGACGCGTGGCGCGAGAAGCTGGCCGATCGCCCGCGCCTATGGCTCGCACTCGCTGCGCCGCGCCCGGCGCCTACTGACCTATATCGAGGAGCAGGGGCTGATCGTCTGCCAGCTCGACGGGGTTGGAAGGCGGACGGTGACGCTGGTGGAATTGGCCTGGGCGACTGCACCGGGGGATCCTAATGCGGAGGAGGTGGAGCAGGGGAGCTTGGCTGTGTGAAGGCTGATGCGATTTGGGCGAAAACTGACGTCGCTCAACATCAGCAAAGCGCCAAGAGCCGCCGGGGTGGGTGGCCGATCAGAGTCTTCGCAATCTCTGTCGCCACGACATGCTCGAAAAATGCGCGCCCTTGGCGAACAGATCCCCGTCCTCCTCCGCGACCTGTCTTTACGCAGGGGGCTCAATCGGCATTGTGGGTTTACATCGGCAGACAAGCCCCTAGTTTTAGAGTTTCGCGCCGCGCACCTTAGTGCGTAGATGATCGAAAACGGACCGAGAACTCTGGCCGGTCCCTCAAAAACTCCCAAAGGATGACTGCCATGACACAGGCCAAGAATGGCGACACCGTGCGCATCAATTATACTGGACGTCTAGCCGACGGCACTCAATTCGATTCTTCCGGCAGCGAACCGCTGCAATTCAAGCTCGGTGAAGGGCAAGTGATCCCCGGCCTTGAGACCCATGTCGAGGGCATGGAGGTAGGCGCGAAAAGCACCGTCACCGTTCCCGCCGACGCTGCCTATGGCCTCCACCGCCCCGAAGCGGTCATGACCGTCGACCGCGCCAGGGTGCCGGACAACCTCAACCTCGATATCGGTACTCGATTGCAGGCCAGAACCCCCGAAGGGCGCCCCATGCAGGTGACGGTCGTCGGCGTCGACGACGCCAGCGTCAAGCTCGACGTCAATCATCCGTTGGCCGGAAAGGATCTGGTGTTCGACGTTGAACTGGTCGAGATCGTTCAGGCGGCGTAGACTATGCTTCGGTCAAAAGAGGCCCCGGCTCCAGCGCTTCCCCTACCGATCCTCAATAATCCGCAAATACGCCGCCGTCACGAACAGCACGATCAGCCCGAACAGTATCCGCCGCGCGCCTTCCGGCATTTGTAGGATGGTCAGCAGGGTCGTCAGCACGGTGAGGATCAGCGCCCCGATGATCGTGCCGGTGTAGCCGCCGCGGCCGCCGAAGATCGAGGTTCCGCCGATCACCGCGGCCGCTACCGAAGGCAGCACCAGCGGCTCGGCGAGCGACAGCGACGGCGCCTTGATCAGGCCTATATAGAGCAGCCCGGTGATGCCGGCGAGCACGCTGGAGATGACGTAGAGCGCTGTGATGACCTGCCAGTAGCGGACGCCGGACAGGCGTGCCGCCCCTTCATTGTCGCCGACTGCGTAAAGCAGGCGGCCAAAGCCGGTGCGGTTCAAGGTGAAGACGATGAGGACGGCGATGGGCACGAACAGCAGCAGCGCGTTGGGCACGCCATAGGTGAGGCCAGTGCCCAACCAGGCCAGGAAGGGCGGAATCTTGGCGCCCGAAGCGATGACGGTGCGCTGATAGACCTGCAGGCAGCCGGTGCCGATCAGGCTGGTGCCGAGCGTCATGATCAGCGGGTGCACGCGAAACACGCCGACGCCGATGCCGTTGACCAGGCCGATCAGCACCGCCGGCACCAAGGCGATGAGGATCGCCACCGCCGGGTCATGATTGACGACCTGCGTCGCCATGATGAAGGCGCTCATCGTCGCCACGGTCCCGACCGACAGATCGATGCCGCCGGTCAGCATGGTCATGGTCTGGCAGCCGGCGAGAATTGCCAGCGGAATGGCGAATTTGACGGTGTTGGCGAGCCAGCGCTCGTTGACGATGCCGGGGCGCAGGATCTGCAGCACCAGCACCAGGAGGACCAGCAGGATGATCAGCGGGATCAAGGGCCGGTCGGCCATGAAGCGCTTGAGGCGGCGGCCGAAGGGGACGGGTTGGATCGCGGTTGTGCTCATGAGGTTGCTCGCGATTGGGGTGGCGCGATGCCGGGACAGGATGGCGTTCTACGGCGCCCGCCTCTGTCCTGCCGGACATCTCCCCCACGGGTGGGGAGATTGGCAGCTTCGGCGCCTCGCTTATTCTTGGAACGCCGACAATTGGCGAAAGCCGTCGCGCCGTCCGATCTCCCCCCAAGTGGGGGAGATGTCCGGCAGGACAGAGGGGGGCGCCGTCGAGCACCGACCCCATAAACCAGCCTCACGCCATTGCTCATGATTGGCGGCTCCGCATGGTGATGAAGGCGCCGAACATGACGACGGCGACCATGATCGCGCCCTCGATGATTGCGGTGACGTTGGGATCGATGGCCAGCAGCGTCAGGTCGGTGCGCACCAGCCGCAACACGAAGACGGCGACGATCGGGCCGAGCAGTCCGCCCTTGCCGCCGCCAAGTGCGACGCCGCCGAGCACGACCGCCGCTACGCTGGCCAGAAGATAGGGGCCGGGAATGGGGGCGCCGATGCCGGTGCTCATGGTCAGCGCCAGCCCGCCCATGGCAGCGAAAAGCCCCGACAGTGCATAGGCAATGATCCTGGTGCGCGCGACCGGCACGCCGCTGCGAAATGCGGCGAGCTCGCTGCTGCCGATGGCGTAGATCGACAAGCCGAGTTTTGAGCGCTTCAGGGGTATCCAGATGATGCACAGGCAGACGACCAGAAGCACCAGCGCCTTCGGAATCCAGGCAGAGATTTCTGGCAAGCCCGGGATCGAGACGGTGCCGACGATGGTCGCCCGCAGCCATTCGGCGACCGCGCCGCCGGGCGCGCCGAGCACCAGCAGCGCCGCGCCCTGCAGGACGAAGAGGGTGGCCAGCGTGACGACGATATCGGGCACGCGGGTGACGACGATCAGCATGCCGTTGACGGCGCCCAGCACCAACCCCATGGCCAGCACGAACGGCACGACGAAAAGCGCGTATTCCTCGCTGGCGCCGTCCATCATCGTGGCGGCGGTGACGCTGGTCAGCGCCATCATCGCGCCGACGGAAAGGTCGATGCCGCCGGCGATGACGACAATCGTCTGGGCGGCCACGGCAAAGGCGTAGGGCAGCACCGCGCGCACCAGCGAGCCGAAATCGCCGCTGCCGTAGCCCGGCTGGATGAGCCTGGTGATCACCAACAGGACCACGAACAGGACGAGCAGGCCGGCGACCCAGCCCTGACGGCGGACGAGGCGGGTCAAGGTTTCGCCACCGGGCTCGAGTGGATATCGGCAAGAATGCCGACGTCCACCTTGGCGCCGCGCGGCAAGCCGTAGGCGGCGCGCATCAGTGCCGGTTCGTCGGCGAGTTCGACGGGGAAGACATCGACGACGCGCCCGCCAAAGATGACGATGACGCGATCGCAGACACGCTGCACCTCCTCGAGTTCGGATGTATAGAACAGCACCGACTTGCCCTGGTCGGCGAGTTCGCGCAGCAGCTTGTAAATCTCCTGCTTGGTGCCGACATCGATGCCGCGCGTCGGGTCGAAGCAGAGAATGGTCTGTGCTTCAGCGGCGATCCAGCGGGCGATCGTCACCTTCTGCTGGTTGCCGCCGGACAGGCGCTGCACCTCGCGCTGGGCGCGGGTGTCGATCTGCAGACGCTCGATCGCGCTGACGACCCTTGAGCGTTCCTGCGCCATGTTGATCGGTCCCCAGTTGCGCAAGGCGGCGCTGAACGGGAGCGCGATGTTTTCGCGCACCGAGCGCTGCATGGTCAGCGCTTCGGTGCGGTCGCCGGGCACATAGGCGATGCCGGCGCGGATCGCATCGGCCGGATGCGCGAATTTCACCGGCTGCCCGTCCACTTCGATGGTGCCGCCGGACGGCCGGATCGAGCCGGCAAGCGCGGCGAACAGCTCGTCCTGGCCTTGCCCCTCGAGCGCGACGACGCCCGCGACTTCGCCGTTCACCAGATCGAACGAGACGTCGTTGAGCTTGGTGCCGACACGAAGGTTCGCCACACCGAGGCGTGGACGGCTATCCCCAGGCGAAGCGGCCTGGCCCGCCTGGCGCGCCGTCACGCGCGTCTTTTCGATCCTGGCGCCGAGCATCATCTCGACGATGCGCTCCTCGACGCCCGGCTCGATGTCGACGACGCCGACAGTCTCGCCGTCGCGAAGCACGGTGGCGCGGTCGCAAAGCGCCGATATCTCGACGAAACGGTGGGAAATGAAGATCACCGAACGGCCGCTGTCGCCTTGGCGGCGAACGACCTCAAGCACCTTTTCGGCAAGGTTCGCCGGCAGTGCCGCGGTCATCTCGTCGAGCAGCAAAACGTCGGGCTCGACCGCCAGCGCGCGCGCCAGATCGAGCACGCGCAGCACGGCCAGCGGGATGTCGCGCGCGATGTCGCGGATGTCGAGGTCGGGAATGCCGAGTTCGCGCACCCAAGCGCGGAACGGCTCGACCGGCGTGTCGGTCAGGCGAAGGTTGGAGGCGACGTCGAGATCGGGGATGAGCGACGGTTCCTGGTAGACGGGAAGCAGGCCGGCGCGGCGCGCATCGGCGGGCGAGCGCACGTCGCGCGTCTCGCCGCGGATCAGGATACGTCCGGCATCGGCGCGGATGGCGCCGGTCAGGATTTTGACCAGCGTCGATTTGCCGGCGCCGTTGGCGCCCATCAGCGCGTGAACCTCACCCGGCAGAACTGACAGCGACGCGTTGCGCAGCGCCACCACTGCGCCGTAAGTCTTGACGACGCCGGTGGCGTCCAGGAGAGGGTTGGTGGTCAAAATCGCGTTGCTCTCGTTGCAAGTTGTCTAAAATGGCGATCCTGCCTTCTCCCCTTGTGGGAGAAGGTGGCCTCGCGAAGCGAGGTCGGATGAGAGGTGTTCCAGGGAACACCAACTTCTCATTCCTTCCAGCACCCCTCATCCGTCTCGGCGCTGCGCGCCGATCCACCTTCTCCCACAAGGGGAGAAGGCAGAAGCGCGGCAGCGATTACTCGCCAGGGCCCTTGCAGGCGATGATCTGCTCCTTGGTGTAGGTGGTCCATTCCGGAATGGAGATCGAGACCGGCCATTCCGGGCTCAGCGACGGATCGGCGACGCCCTTCAGTTTGGCCTTGCCCTCTTCGGTGGCGTTCTCCCACAGCTGCGGCTCGACGAGAACGGTCTGCTCCGCCGGCTTCTTGCCGTTCAGGATCTGCAGGGCCAGGGTCACGCCAGCGCCGCCGATCGAACCAGGATTGGTCACCGCCGCGCCGACAAGGCCTTCGACCGAGTTCAGCTGGCCGACGAAGCCGGCATTGTCGGCGCCGACCACCGGCACCAGCGGCGTCTGCGACTCGACCAGCGCATCGACGATCACATTGTCGATGCCCGAGGTCCAGATGCCGTTGAACGGCGATCCGGTGGCGATGAAGTCGAGGATCTGCTGCTTGCCCTGGTCCTGCTGCCAGCCGGTGAAGACCTCATGCACGACCTTGACGTCGGGGAATTCGGCAAGCGCCTTCTTAAAACCCTTGTCGCGGTCGCTGTCGGCCGAGGCGCCGGCGGCGCCACGCATATAGACGACGTCGCCCTTGCCGCCGATCTGCTTGAACAGCCATTTGGCGCCGAGATAGGCATACTGTTCCTGGTTGTTGGAGATGATGTAGGCCGAAGGCTCGGTGACCGCCTGGTCGACGGCGACGACGACGATGCCGGCCTTGGTGGCTTCCTCAAGCGCTGACTTGATGCCGGCGGGATCGGCCGGGTTGACGACGATTGCGTTGACCTTGGCGCTGATCAGGTTGCGGATATCCTCGAGCTGGCCGGCGGCGTCGGTGTTGCGATGGGCGATGTTGAGCTTGGTGACCTCGCCGGAGGCAAGCGCCTGCGCCTTGATGGCGCAGATCATCTCCTCGCGCCAGCCATTGCCCTGCACCGTGTTGGAGACGCCGATCGTGTATTTGGCTTCAGCGGACGAGATGCCCACCGAAGCCAGAAACGCCGCGCCGGCAAGCAGCGGGACCATTGCCAGATATTTTTTCATTTCAGTCTTCCTCCACCTTGTTTTCAGTTCAGTTCGAAAAGGGGCCTCATTTCACGAAGGGGCGCAGCACGTCGCGGGCGAGCAGAAAGCCGCGCTTGACGTCGTCGTCGCTTCCCTCAAAGCGCCGGTCCTCGTGTTCGATGATGATGGCTCCGTCGTAGCCGGCGCGGTAGAGGCCGGAGAAGATCACATTCCAGTCGACATCGCCAAGCCCCGGCATGCGCGGCACCTGCCAGCCCATGCCGGCCGAGAGGATACCGCGCTCGTAAAGGCCATCATGATCGATCATCAGGTCCTTGGCATGGACATGCAGCATGTACGGGCCGAATTCCCTGATGAAGCGGGCCTGGTCGATCATCTGCCAGACCAGATGCGACGGGTCGAAGTTCATGCCGACGTCGCCGCCCCATGCCTCGAGGATGCGGCGCCAGATATAGGGCGAATAGGCGATGTTGTGGCCGCCCGGCCATTCGTCGTAGCTGAAGATCATCGGGCAGTTCTCAAAAGCCAGCTTGACGCCGTTGTCGCGCGCATGGGCGATGATATCGGGCCACAGTTTGAGTGCCTCTTGCCAGTTGGCGTCGATGGTTTTTGAGGCGTCGCCGCCGCAGAAGGTGTTGACGACAGGCACGCCCATATGGCTCGCCAGCACGATCACCTTCTTCGCATGATCGACGACGGCCTTGCGGTGGGCGGCATCGGGATGCAGCGGATTGGGATAAAAGCCGAGGCCGGAGATCGACAGGTTCTCTTCCGCCAGTGCGGCGGCGATTTCCTTGGCCTGCGAGGTCGAGGTCGAGGCGGCGTCGATATGGCTGGTGCCGGCATAGCGCCGGGCTGCGCCTGAGGATTTCGGCCAGCAGGCGATCTCCAGCGCCTCGAAGCCGGCAGAACTTGCCCAGTCGGCGACCTCGCCAAGCGGGGTGTCGGCAAACGGTGCGGTGAGCAATCCGAGCTTCATGTGGCCCTCCCGTGGTTCACGACCGGCCTACTATGCCGATTGTGCAGGCCGCTTCAACCGTGTCGCCGCCGGCAATGCGCAAACCTGTCTGACGAATGCCATCGGATCGTCGCAGAGCAGGCCATCGTGAGCGGCTGTGACAGCCGTGCGGAACGGCTGGATTTAGTTAGGCGTCTGACAACAGCAGGACTTCCCTTGGCTAGGCACCAGCCCACTCCCGCAACGACCTGATTCTGCTCTTGTGGGGCGATTTCGGTCGAGCTAATGATGTGTCGGGCTTAGGGGTTTGAAGTGACTGACATCATCACATTCGTGGTTGCTGGCGCGTGGGCGGCAGTTGGATTTGGCGTGATCTGGTACGTCAGAACGAGACCGCCTATCCCTGAAGGTCACGAGGACCCCGATCTGCGAGAATGGCTTGATGGTCAGGTTTAAAAGCCCCAAGCTCAAAGCCCGCCAGAGCGCGTTCGGGGTGCGCCGCTACAGCTATCTTCTTGATTTTACTGGAGTAAATTTCCGCTGGTGGAGCTGAGGAGGATCGAACTCCTGACCTCGTCATTGCGAACGACGCGCTCTCCCAGCTGAGCTACAGCCCCGTCCAGCGGAATGGGCGCATTTATCGGGCGCGGCGGTTTCCTGTCAAGACGGCGTTTTGCCCAAAAGCCGGGCGGCCAGCCACCGGCCTGCCGTGCCGCGAAGCTGGCTCTTGCCGCCTCCGCCTGCAATGGCTACATGTCGGCAACAATCGGAGACCGGCATGATAGCCCTCATTCAGACCATTGTCCTGGCGCTTGACATTTATTGGTGGATCATCATCGCTTCGGCGATTTTCTCCTGGCTCTACGCCTTCAACGTCGTCAACTCGCGCAACCAGTTCGTCGATAGCGTCAGCAACATGCTGTTCCGGCTGACCGAGCCGGCGCTGCGGCCGATCCGCCGCTTCCTGCCCGATCTCGGCGGCATCGATATTTCGCCGATCATCCTGCTTCTGATCCTGTTCTTCCTGCGGCAGTTCCTGCTCACCACGGTGGCGCCGCTACTCGTCTGACGGCGGTTCCATGACCGGGCCGTTTCGCCCGCGTAACGACGGCGTCGACCTGTTCGTCCGGCTGACGCCGAAAGCGGCGATGGACAGGCTCGAAGGGATCGAGATCTCGGCAGACGGGCGAAGCCATCTGAAGGCCCGCGTCCGTGCCGTGCCGGAAAACGGCGCCGCCAACCAGGCGCTCGAACGGCTTGTTGCCAAGGCGCTGAGCGTGCCGCGGTCGGCCGTCTCGGTCGTCGCCGGCGGCACGGCGCGGCTGAAGACGCTGCGCATATCAGGCGATCCAGCTGCGCTGGCGAAAGCCATCGAGGCGCTGGATGGCCGCCCAAGCGCGCCGCGGTGAGGTGGCCTGCGGCGAGGTGCTTTTGATCAGACATCGTCGGTCCGCGGCGCCGAGGTTGGCGATTGGTCCTCCGTGGGCCCTCGCTCTACACCAGCCCGCGCTTGGCCATCATCGCTTCGGGCGACGGCATCTTGCCGCGGAAGGCGGTGTAGAGCTCTTCCGGGTCTTTCGAGCCGCCGGCGGCATAAATGTTTTTCCTGAGCCGCTCGGCCAGCGCCGGATTGAACGGGTCGCCCGTCTCCTCGAAGGCGGCGAAAGCGTCAGCGTCGAGCACCTCCGACCACATGTAGGAATAGTAGCCGGCCGAATAGCCGTCGCCGGCAAAGATGTGGCCGAAATGCGGGGTGCGGTGGCGCATGGCGATGGTGTCGGGCATGTTGAGCTTCTCGAGCGTTTCGGATTCGAAACGAAGCGGCTCGTCCGGCGCGTCCGGCCGTGCGTGGTAGGCCATGTCGACCAGTGCTGAGGCGGTGAACTCGACCGTGGCGAAGCCGGCGCCGAAGGTGCGCGCCGCCAGCATCTTGTCGACCAGTGCCTTCGGCATCGGTTTGCCGGTCTTCACGTGCAGCGCATGCTTTTCCAGCACCGCCGGCACCGTCAGCCAGTGCTCGTACAGTTGCGAGGGCAGTTCGACGAAATCGCGGCTGACCGAGGTGCCCGCGACCGATGGCCAGGTGACCTCGGTCAGCATGCCATGCAGGGCATGACCGAATTCGTGGAACAGGGTTTTGGCCTCATCGACCGACAAAAGCGCTGCCTCGCCCTCCGGCGGCTTGGCGAAATTCATGATGTTGTAGATCACCGGCCTGGAGCCATCGCCAAGCTTGTAGCCGGATTTCAGCGCGCTCATCCAGGCGCCGGAGCGCTTTGAGGGCCGCGCGAAATAGTCGGCCAGGAACAGCCCGCGCTGGCTGCCGTCGGCATTCCTGACGACGAAAACGCGCGCGTCCGGGTGCCAGGTGGCGATGCCTTGCTTCTCCTCGAAGCTGATGCCGAACAATTTTGTCGCCACGTCGAAACAGGCGTCGATGATGCGGTCGAGCTGCAGATAGGGCTTCAGCTCGGACTCGTCGAAGGCAAACTTCTCGGCGCGCAGCTTCTCCTGATAGAAGCGCCAGTCCCAGGCGGCGAATTCTTCGTTGCTGCCAGCCTCGGCCGCCAGCCGGTGCAATTCGATCTGATCGCTTGCGGCCTTTTCCAGCGCCTTTTCCCAGACCGGGTCGAGCAGCTTATGCACCGCCTCCGGCGTCTTTGCCATGGTGTCGTCGAGCTTCAGCGCGGCATAGGAAGCATAGCCGAGCAGCTTCGCCTTTTCGGCGCGCAGACGCAGCATGTCGCGCACCACGGCGGTGTTGTCGGTGGCGCCGCCGTTCTGGCCGCGCATGGTGAAGGCGCGAAAGGCAATTTCGCGCAGGTCGCGGCGCTCGGAGAAGGTCGAGAACGGCTCGTAGATCGAGCGCGACAGGGTGACGGCATAGCGGCCCTTCTGGCCGCGCATCTCGGCGGCCTCGGCCATCGCGCTTTTCAGGAATTCCGGCAGGCCGGCAATGTCGGCCTCGTCAAGAAACAGCGCCCAGTCGCGCTCGTCGGCAAGCAGGTTCTGGCCGAAATTCGTGCCGAGCGACGATAGTTCCTCATTGATCGCCGCCAGCCGCTTCTTGCCCGCGGCGTCGAGCCTGGCGCCGGAGCGGACGAAATTTTTCCAGGTCTTTTCCAGCACCCGCAGCGTTTCGGCATCGAGCTTCAGGGAGTCGCGGCGCTGGTAGAGATCGTCGATGCGGGCAAACAGCCTCTCGTTCATCGAGATCGCCGAGAAATGCCGCGACATCTTTGGCGAGATGTCGCGCTCCAGCGCCTGGATCGCCTCGTTGGTGTGGGCGCCGGCCCGGCACCAGAAGATCGACGAGACATGGTCGAGCGCCTCGCCGCCAAGCTCGAGTGCCGCAAGCGTGTTCTCGATGGTCGGAGTCTCGGTATTGCCCGATATCGCCTCGATCTCGGCCTCATGCGCCGCCAATGCCGCATCGAAAACCCCGGAAAAATCGCCGTCGCCGATGCGGGTGAAATCGGGCAGGCCGAGCGGCCCTTGCCAGGTGGTCAGCGGATGGGCGGCGAGGTCGACGGCGGACGGCATGGGCAATCTTTCGTAAGTGAGGGGCCTTCGCTGCGTGGCGCGATGAGGCGGATCGTCATCGATGTAAGGCGCTGGCTTGCCGCACGCAATATCGCGACTGGTCAGTAGCTGTCGCAGTTTTCTGCGATCGCCGCCTGCGAGCTGGCAGTGATGCGGTTGTCGGCGATCGCGAAGGTTTCCTGCATCAGCACGTCGTTGTTGGGGAAATCATAACAGGCGATCACAGTGGTGACGCCGCCCTCGGTCTTTTCGATCCGATGCCGGATTTCAGCCCCGGCGACTGCGCCCTCCCAGTCGTCGATGGAGGCGATGAACTCCTGTTTGGTCTGGACGACGCCGAGATCGTCGAGTTTTATCCGGACGTCGTCGGCAAGCAGATCCGACAGTTCCGTGCGATCGGCGACCAGTAGCGCCGCATACCAGCGGCCGATGAGCGCGCCGTCGTCGGCGCCGGCGGATATGACTGAAAACAGCAGCGCCGCTGCGGCCAAAGCGATCGAACGGCATGCCATGCAACCCTCCTACGTCATCTCCGGCCGCTCGAAGTCGCCGGTGTCCTTGTTCATCACCCAGAGTTCGCCGGTCGAGATGTCGAACCAGGCGCCGTGCAGCGACAGCCGTCCCTTGCCTTCCAGGATCGAGACGCAGGGAAAGGACCTGAGATTGGCGATCGAATAGCGGATCGAAATGCGCTCGAGCGCGGTCTGGCGCTCGGTCGCCGTCATGAAGGTGCTGGACGAAACGGTCTCGGCCGCCGGCGCAATCAGGCTCATCCACTTGCCGATGAAGTCGCCGGGCGACAACGGCGCGGCGGTACTGTCGAGTGCCGCGCGGATGCCGCCGCAGCGGCCATGGCCCATCACCACGATGTTCTTCACCTTGAGGCTCTGCACGGCGAACTCGAGCGCCGCCGAGGTCGAGTGGAACTGGTCGTCGGGCGCATAGGGCGGCACCAGATTGCCGACATTGCGCAGCACGAAGAGTTCGCCGGGGCCAGCGTCGAAGATCGCCTCGGGTGCCGCGCGCGAGTCGCAGCAAGCAATGATCATCGTTTCGGGGGCCTGGCCCTCGCGAGCAAGCGAGCGATAGCGTCCGCTTTCGGCGAGATAGCGGCCACTCATGAAATTGCGGTAGCCGGTGAGCAGATGGTCAGGGAGATGAGGCATTGGCGGCGTCTGGAGCCTTTCGGGGTTAGGCGGCAGCTCTTTAGGTCAGGAAGGCTCTAGCGGCAAAAGCCGGTGGCGAGCAATGCCGAATCGCGAAGGACGTGGTTGCCATTCGCCAATGCGATTGGCTCGCCGATAGACGGGGAGAAGAAATTCATGCCCAGATCGCCACAGGGATGCCAAAACGGTCGGCGAGCGGCGGATCCGGAAACGGCCTTGCCTCGCCGCTGGCGATGCGGCCGGCGATCAGCATCATCGCTGCGGCGTCGAGAAAGTCGTCGGCAGCAGCGCCTGGCGGCGGCGTCCGGTCGAGAAAGCCCCTGACATAACCGTGCCGGCAAAGCAGCGCCTTGCGTTCCGCCATGCCGGCCGGGTTGACGGCGCCCTTGATCTTCTTCGGCAAGCGCATCGCCTGGTCGTCGTTCAGCCGGCAGAGGGCGACTTCCGGATGCGATTCGAAGACGCGGCGGCGCAGTTCGGGACGCGCGATCAGCACGGCATCGATCTCGCGGATCTTGGCAAAGATGCCAAAAGCCTGGATCGAGACGCCGCGCGGCGGATCGGACGTCGCCTTGGCGACTTCGCTTGCCTGGCGATGCGCGGCATGCCAGGCCTCGATCGTGGTGAAGCCATCCGTATGCGCGTAAAGCGCCGCACGCGAGGGGATGGCGAAGACACTGGATTGCCTGTTGCCAAGCAGCGGCCGCACCAGAGCTTCAGGCCCGCGGCCGCCCTTTTGCGAAACATCGGGCAGGCCGATCGGCATATCGACGGCGACTGTCGCATCGGCCGGCAATGCGTCGAGCAGTGCTGCGAAGCTTGGAAAAACGGCTGCCGAAGGTGCTGCGCCCGGATCGCGGCGAACGGCGATCCAGCCGGCCTTGCAGCCGTCGACACCGACAACGGTCACGCTCTTTTGTCCCGCCCCGGATGCAGGAGATGGCGAAGCTGCACCATCGCCATCGGGTGCGACAGGCTCTGTGCGTCGGTTTCGAGCTGCAATTCGTCGCCGCCGCGCTTGGCGGTGCGCGCCAGGATCTCGTAGACCGCCGCCGTGGTCGATTGCAGTGCCTTGATGGCCGGCTGGCCGGACAGGATGCGCGCCAGATAGACGGCCGCCGTCAGGTCGCCGAGCCCATTGGGCGGCTTGTCGATGAGGCGATGCTCGGCGAGCAGCGCCTGGTTGCCGTTGAGCAGCAGGTTGCCGGTGCCGCCGGCCATCATCGCCGGCGCCGAAGTGACCAGCATGGTCGACGGCCCGGCATGAAGGGCGGCCGCCATCACCGCTTTGAGGTCGGGCAGCGGCGCTCCCGCCATCCATTCCAGCTCGTAGCGGTTGGGCGTGGCGATGTCTGCGATCGGCATCAGCCGGTCGCGCATGGCGATGGCGGTCGTCTCCGGCACATAAAGCCCGCCCGAATCGCCCATCACCGGGTCGCAGATATAGACGGCGTCCGGCGTCTTCGCCTTGACCGCGCCGACTAGCGAGGCGACGGCGTCGGCCTGGCCGCCTTCACCGAGATAGCCGGACAGAACCGCGCCGACCTCGCCGAGCCATGGCGCGCGCTCGAGATCGGCCATCAGCGCCGTGAATTGATCGAGCGGCGGCACGATGCGCGTCGCCCGTCCATGGCCCGGATGCCAGGGCAGGATGACGGTCGGCACCGCCCACACCGGAAAGCCCAGCGTCTCCAGCGCAAAGACCGCGGCGCGGTTGCCGACCGAGCCGCGCGCGACATGGCTGGAAATGACGATGACCGCGCGCGGCGCGTCGGATTCTTCGGTGCTCACGAGGTTCCTAACCCTGGATGATGAAAAGCACGAGCCAGATCAACAGGCCAATGCCGACAATGAGCCCCAGCGCCCGGCCAATGCGCGTGCCCCAATATTCGATCGGGTCCGCCCGGTCGGCGTCTGCAGCAGTGACGTCATCGCGCGCGCCCTTGGCCGTCCGCGCAACGGACGAGGCCGGGTCGGTTTCACTTGCCACGCGCTCGATGATGCGGCGCGATTCGTCGTCGCTGTCCTGGCGTCCCGCCATGGCTATGCCCTGTTTTCGCAGCGACTTTAACCTGTTCGCCCGGTCAATCACAGGGCCTTAGAGTGAATGCCAAAGCACCAGCAGCGCCCCAGGTTGAGGTCATGTTCTTGCGCGCGGATTGTGGTAATGCTTCGCCCGTCAGTCTTGTTGAGGGATTTTCCATGCCTGCCCTTTCCTCCCCTTTCGTCTTCCGCAACCTGCCAGCCTTGCTGATGATGGCGATCGTGCTGCCGCTGCTGGCCGGCTGCGGCTACAACACAATTCCGACGGCGGAGGAAAACGCCAAGGCCGCATGGAGCCAGGTGCTGAACCAGTACCAGCGCCGCGCCGATCTCATTCCCAACCTGGTCGAGACGGTCAAGGGCTATGCGGCGCATGAGAAGGAAACGCTCGATGCCGTGGTCGAGGCGCGCGCCAAGGCGACGCAGGTGACGGTGACGCCCGAGACGCTGAGCGATCCGGAAGCGGTCAAGAGATTCCAGGACAGTCAAGCCGGCCTGACCAGCGCGCTGTCGCGGTTGCTGGCAGTGGTGGAGAATTATCCCGACCTCAAGGCCAACCAGAATTTTCTGGCGCTGCAGGCGCAGCTCGAAGGCACCGAGAACCGCATCTCGGTCGCCCGCCGCGACTATATCGAGGCGGTGCGGGCGTATAATCTGACGCTGAGGACCTTCCCGTCGGTGATTTGGGCGACCCTGTGGTTCCGCGACAATCAGCCATTCGCCAATTTCACCATCGAGGAAGACAAGATGCAGACGCCGAAGGTCGATTTCGGCACGCAGCAGGGCGGGTGATTGAGCAACTGGTGAGCGTGGTCCCTATCAGCCTTGCACTCCGTCGCGCCCCCCTCTGTCCTGCTGCCATCAACGGGGGGGGCCCGCCCCCCCCCCCCCGCCTGTGGGGTGTAGCCCGCCGCCCGGGGGTGGGGGGCGGGGGGGGGGGGCGGGG